>NZ_MWJN01000174.1:0-9374 GCF_002027145.1 Microbispora sp. GKU 823
GGCAACCTCACCAGCCAGGTCCGCTCCATCGCCGAGGTCACCACCGCCGTCGCCAAGGGCGACCTCTCCCAGAAGATCACCGTCGACGCCCGCGGCGAGATCCTCGAACTCAAGAACACCGTCAACACCATGGTCGACCAGCTCTCGTCCTTCGCCGACGAGGTCACCCGCGTCGCCCGCGAAGTGGGTACCGAGGGCCAGCTCGGCGGCCAGGCCGACGTCAAGGGTGTGTCGGGCACCTGGCGCGACCTCACCGACTCGGTGAACTTCATGGCGGGCAACCTCACCAGCCAGGTCCGCAACATCTCCCAGGTCGCCACGGCGGTCGCCAAGGGCGACCTGTCGCAGAAGATCACCGTCGAGGCCAAGGGCGAGGTCGCCGCGCTCGCCCAGACCATCAACACCATGGTCGACACGCTGAGCGCGTTCGCCGACGAGGTCACCCGCGTCGCCCGCGAGGTCGGCACCGAGGGACGGCTGGGCGGCCAGGCCGACGTCAAGGGCGTCTCCGGCACCTGGAAGGCGCTGACCGAGTCGGTGAACGTCATGGCCGACAACCTCACCGACCAGGTGCGCAGCATCGCCGAGGTGACCACGGCGGTCGCCAAGGGCGACCTGTCGCAGAAGATCCGCGTCGACGCCCGCGGCGAGATCCTGGAGCTGAAGGAGACCATCAACACGATGGTCGACCAGCTCTCGTCGTTCGCCGACGAGGTCACCCGCGTCGCCCGCGAGGTCGGCACCGAGGGACGGCTGGGCGGCCAGGCCACCGTACGCGGCGTGTCGGGCACCTGGAAGGACCTGACCGACTCCGTCAACGTGATGGCGTCCAACCTCACCATCCAGGTCCGCTCGATCGCCCAGGTGGCCACCGCCGTCGCCAGGGGCGACCTGTCGCAGAAGATCACCGTCGAGGCCGAGGGCGAGGTCGCCGCGCTCGCCCAGACCATCAACACCATGGTCGACACGCTCAGCGCGTTCGCCGACGAGGTCACCCGCGTCGCCCGCGAGGTCGGCACCGAGGGCCAGCTCGGCGGCCAGGCCCGGGTGCCCAACGTGGCGGGCACCTGGAAGGACCTCACCGACAACGTCAACTCGATGGCCGACAACCTGACCAACCAGGTCCGGTCGATCGCCCAGGTCACCACGGCAGTCGCCCGGGGCGACCTGACGAGGAAGATCGACGTTGTCGCCCGCGGCGAGATCCTGGAGCTGAAGACGACCATCAACACGATGGTCGACCAGCTCTCCTCGTTCGCCGCCGAGGTCACCCGCGTCGCCCGCGAGGTCAGCACCGAGGGCAGGCTCGGCGGCCAGGCCGAGGTCGAGGGCGTGTCCGGCACCTGGAAGCGGCTGACCGAGAGCGTCAACGAGCTGGCCAGCAACCTCACCCGGCAGGTGCGCGCGATCGCCGAGGTGACCAGCGCCGTGACCTCCGGCGACCTCACCCGCTCCATCGACGTGGACGCGGAGGGCGAGCTCGCCGACCTCAAGGACAACGTCAACTCCATGGTTGAGTCGCTGCGCGCGTCGACCCGGGCCAACCGGGAGCAGGACTGGCTCAAGACCAACCTGGCCCGCATCTCCGGGCTCATGCAGGGCCACCGCGACCTGTCCGCGGTCGCCGAGCTGGTCATGAACGAGCTGGCCCCCCTGGTCAGCGCGCAGCACGGCACGTTCCTGCTGGCCGAGGAGACCACCGGGGGCGCGGAGCTGCGCGTGGTCGGCTGCTACGGCCACCGGGAGACCTCCCGCCGCTACGCGTTCGGCGAGTCGCTGGTCGGCCAGGCCGCGCAGGACAGGCGGACGATCCTGGTCGAGGACATCCCGCCGGGTTACCTGACCGTGTCCTCCAGCCTCGGCGCGGCCGACCCGGTGAACCTCGTCGTGCTGCCGATCGTGGTCGAGGACCAGGTGCTCGGCGTGATCGAGCTGGCCAGCCTCGGCCGCTTCTCCGGCGTGCACCTCGACTTCCTCGAGCAGCTCGTCGAGATCATCGGCGTCAACGTCAACACGATCGTGGCCAACGCCCGCACCGACGCGCTGCTGGCCGAGTCGCAGCGGCTGGCCACCGAGCTCCAGGTGCGGCAGGAGGAGCTGCAGCGCTCGAACGCCGAGCTTGAGGAGAAGGCGGAACTGCTGGCCCAGCAGAACCGCGACATCGAGACCAAGAACAGCGAGATCGAGCAGGCCCGCCAGGAGCTGGAGGACCGGGCCCAGCAGCTCGCGCTGGCGTCCAAGTACAAGAGCGAGTTCCTCGCCAACATGAGCCACGAGCTGCGCACCCCGCTCAACTCGCTGCTCATCCTGGCGCAGCTCCTCTCCCAGAATCCCACCCGCAACCTCACGCCCAAGCAGGTGGAGTACGCCAACGTCATCCACTCGGCCGGCACCGACCTGTTGCAGCTCATCAACGACATCCTCGACCTGTCCAAGATCGAGGCCGGCAAGATGGACATCACGCCGGAGCCCGTCAGCCTGCGCCAGCTGCTCGACTACGTGGACGCCAACTTCCGCCCGCTGACCACCCAGAAGGGGCTGCGGTTCGGGGTGACGGTGGCCTCCGACGTGCCGGCCCAGCTGCTGACCGACGAGCAGCGGCTGCGGCAGGTGCTGCGCAACCTGCTGTCGAACGCGGTCAAGTTCACCGAGGCGGGCTCGGTCGAGCTGCGCATCGAACGGGCGGCCGACGTGGACCTACCGGACGCCGCCGGCCAGGAGATCCTGGCCTTCCACGTGGTGGACACCGGCATCGGCATCGCCGCGGAGAACCTCTCGCAGATCTTCGACGCCTTCCAGCAGGCCGACGGCACCACCAGCCGCAAGTACGGCGGCACCGGCCTCGGCCTGTCGATCAGCCGGGAGATCGCGACCCTGCTCGGCGGCGAGATCCGCGCGACCAGCACGCCGGGCGAGGGCAGCACGTTCACGCTCTACCTTCCGCTGGCTCACTTCGACGGCGTGGAGAGGGACGAACCCGAGACGCGGGTGGAGGAGCCGCCGCTGATCTTCCCGCACCCGGCGCCCGCGGCGGCGCAGACCTCGGGCGGCAGGGACGACCGCAGGGCGGAGCGCCGCCTGCTGGTCGTCGAGGCCAAGCCCGGCGGCCTGCTGTCCATGCTGGCCCAGAGCGTCGCGGCCGACCTGCACGACACCCACGGGCCGGTCCACGTGTCGACCGCGAGCGACGCCCACTCCGCGCTGTCGATGCTGCGGCAGGAGAGCGTCCACTGCGTGGTGCTCGACCTCGGCATGCCGCACGACGCCGCGGCCGACTTCCTCAAGGGGCTCGACTCCGATCCGGCGCTGCGGGCGCTGCCGGTGCTCGCGCACCACTCGCGCAAGCTGTCGCGCCCGCAGGAGGATCTGCTGCAGGTGCGCTCCCGCAACCAGCCGCTGGAGCGCCTGCCCAGCCTCGACGAGCTGCGCGAGCGGATCACCCTGCACCTGTCCGCCGAGGAGCCCGGCAACGTCCTGCCGCTCGTGCAGCCGGCGTCGGAGGAGGGGGCGCAGGAGCTCGGGAAGGTCGACAGCGCGCTCGTGGGCCGCAAGGTGCTGGTCGTGGACGACGACGTGCGCAACGTCTTCGCGCTCACCACGATCCTCGAACTGCACGGCATGCAGGTGCTGTACGCGGAGGACGGCCGCAAGGGCATCGACGTGCTGATGCGCAACGACGACGTGGATCTGGTGCTGATGGACATCATGATGCCGGAGATGGACGGCTACGCCGCCACCGCCGCCATCCGGTCCATGCCGCGCTTCGCCCAGCTGCCGATCATCGCGGTCACCGCCAAGGCCATGCACGGCGACAGGGAGAAGACGCTGTCGTCGGGCGCGAGCGACTACGTCACCAAGCCGGTGGACGCCGAGGAGCTCATCGTCTGCATGCAGCGCTGGCTGGACCTGCCCGGCAACGGCGACAGGTAGGCACAGTCCCTCAGGGCTGACGGGTCGGGGCCGGGCCAGAGGCGGGGGCGGTGCGACGGCCCCGGGCCCGCGCCGCCCGGCGCAGGTCCTCGAGCACCGCCCGGGCCGCCCGCCGTCCGGAGACCAGCGCGCCCTGGTGGGAGCCGGTGTCCCGGTGGTCGCCGCACACGTAGCGCCGGGCGCCCAGCCCGACCGCTTCCAGACGCACCGGGCGGCGCAACGGCATCGGCGGCGGCATGGCGGGCAGGGCCGCCTCGACCGCGTAGGTGGCGACGTGCTCCCACGACGAGGTGTCGCCATAGATCTCGGTGAGCCGGGCCCGCACCCGGGGCTCGTCCCGGTCCGTGTGGACGCCGAGCACCGAGGTGGCGATCAGGGCGCGGCCGTCGGCGGAGTACTCGGGGGCCGCGTCGGTGATCACGATCGTGTCGGTGATCACTCCCTTCGCGTCCACGACCAGCGTGGGCTCGCCGAGGGGCGAGGCCGGGGCGGCGTGGTAGAAGGTCGTGACCGGCCGCATCGCGGGCACCGGCAGGCCGGGCACCAGCCGCCCGGCCGTGGGCGGATCCACCGCCACCACCACGGCCGCACCCGCGACCTCGCCTCCGTCCGCGAGGGCGACGCCTTCGGGAGTCAGCGCGCTGACCGGCGTCTCCAGCGAGATCGCGCCCTCCGGCAGGCGGGCGGCGAGCTGGGCGGGGATCCGCTCCATGCCGAGGGCCGGCACGCCGATCCTGCCGCGGGCGAACGACCGCCACAGAAGGTGGAAGATCCGGCTGGAGGTCTCCAGCTCCCGTTCGAGCACGACTCCCGCCAGAAGGGGGCGGAACAGGTTCTCGACGATCTCGGGGGACGCGCCCCAGCGCCGCAGCTCGGCCAGGGTGGTGCGCTCGGCGCCACCGCGCCGCCGTACGAGGGAGTCGGGGAGCAGCAGGTCGCGGGCGGTCACCGCGGCGAGCACCGCCTTGTCGAACGGCGTGCCCACATGGGCGAGCAGACCGCTGAGCGCGTGCCGAGGGTGCCGCCAGGGCAGCTCGACCCGCTCGCGCCGGCCGTCCCGGAAGATCATCGCTCCGTTGGTGAACCGCCGTAGGTCCAGCGCGCCGATGTCGAGGACCCGGGCGGGTTCCGGGTAGCTGGTGTTGAAGATCTGGTAGCCCCGGTCGAGCCGGAAGCCGTTCACCCGGTCGGTGCGGATCCGGCCGCCCACTCCGTCGGACGCCTCCAGGACGCGGACCGGCACCCCCTCCTGGCGCAGGTGCCAGGCGCAGGCCAGGCCGGCGAGCCCCGCGCCGACGACGATCACCGTGGCAGGCTGTGGCATGAGCGGATCTCCTCCCTGACCGGCCGCGCCGGACGGCTCCCTTCAAGGACTTCGAACCGGAACGGCGGGGCGGATGCAGCGGCTCGGCGGGAGCGTGGAAGCCGACGGTGAGAGATCAGATCTGTGATCGTTCACAGAGCGGCACGGCACGCGGGTCTGAAAGTTTCAATGATCGACACCCGGTGTCGGCGTGCAGGTGACACGCCCGCACCGGCTCCTAGCAGCCATAGATCGGCGGGCCGGACGCGTCGGATGATTGCGTTCACATTGATGAACCGAGGCTGATTGACCACATCACCGGTTTCGCGTTGTGATGACGCACCCCGGCGCTTCCCGTCGCACCGTACCCGCCGGGGCCCGGTCCGACCCCGGAGGTCCCGCCTGGGAGAACCCCCTAGCACGCACGCGCTTCCGGCTGAATGCCGCGCCCCTGTCGGCACCCCCTCATGGAGTTCCAGATGACCACACGACGAAGACCCGCTCTGGTCGCCGCCGTGGCCTCTGCCGCCGCGCTCGCGGGGGCCGGGGTCCTGCCCGCCCTGCCCGCCTCTGCGGCGGCGGGCTGCCGGGTGGACTACCAGGTGACCAACCAGTGGCAGGGCGGGTTCGGAGCCGCCGTCACGATCACCAATCTCGGTGACGCCGTCAACGGCTGGACGCTCACCTGGTCGTACACCGCCGGCCAGACCGTCACGCAGGCGTGGAACGCCACGGTCACCCAGAGCGGCGCGCAGGTCAGCGCCAAGGACGCCGGTTACAACGCCTCGATCCCCACCGGCGGCACGGCGTCGTTCGGCTTCAACGGCTCGTGGAACGACTCGTCCAACCCCGTGCCCGCGAGCTTCGCGCTCAACGGCACCGCCTGCACCGGCGGGGTCACGAGCAGTCCCACTGCGAGTCCCAGCGCGAGCCCGACCCGGTCGCCCTCCGTGAGCCCCACGCCCAGCCCCCTCCGCGAGCCCCACACCCAGCCCCTCCGGCGAGTGCCCACCGAGCATCCCCGCGGGCGCGCGGCAGATGGAGGATCTCGACCGCGGCCTGATCAGCGTGCGGTCCGGCAGCGGCAACCTGGTCTCCTGGCGCCTCCTCGGCACCGAGAGCATCGGCACCGGATTCAACATCTACCGGGGTTCGACGAGACTGAACTCCTCACCGATCACCGGCTCCACGAACTACTTCGACTCGGGGGCCGCAGCCGACGCCACGTACACCGTGCGGGCCGTGGTGAACGGCGCCGAGCAGGCGGCGTCGGAGACGTCGCTGCGCTTCACCGGCGGCGACCACCTCGACGTGCCCATCCAGCCGCCGTCCGGCGGCACCACACCCGACGGAGTGGCCTACACCTACAGCGCCAACGACGCGAGCGTGGGCGACCTCGACGGCGACGGGCAGTACGAGTTCGTGCTGAAATGGGACCCGTCCAACTCCAAGGACAACTCCCAGTCCGGCTACACGGGCGATGTCTTCGTCGACGCGTACAGGCTGAACGGCACCCGCATGTGGCGGATCGACCTCGGCCGCAACATCCGCGCGGGCGCGCACTACACGCAGTTCCAGGTGTACGACTACGACGGCGACGGCAGGGCCGAGGTGGCGATGAAGACCGCCGACGGCACCAAGGACGGCACCGGGAAGACCATCGGCAACGCGAGCGCCGACTACCGCAACTCCTCCGGCTACGTCCTGTCCGGCCCCGAATACCTGACCATGTTCAACGGCCAGACCGGCGCGGCCATGTCCACGGTCAACTACGACCCGCCGCGTGGGACGGTCTCTTCCTGGGGCGACTCGTACGGCAACCGGGTGGACCGCTTCCTCGCCGCCACCGCCTACCTCGACGGCCAGCGACCCAGCCTGATCATGTCGCGCGGCTACTACACCCGTACGGTCATCGCGGCGTGGGACTTCCGCAACGGCTCCCTGGTCGAGCGGTGGAAGTTCGACTCCAACTCCGCCGGCAGCCAGTACGCCGGCCAGGGCAACCACAACCTCGCCGTCGCCGACGTGGACGCCGACGGCAAGGACGAGATCGTCTTCGGCGCGATGGCGATCAACGACAACGGCTCCGCGCTGTGGAACACCGGCAACGGGCACGGCGACGCGCTGCACGTCGGCGACCTCGACCCGTCGCGCGCCGGGCTCGAGGTGTTCAAGGTGGACGAGGACACCAGCAAGCCCGCGGCGTGGATGGCCGACGCCCGCACCGGCTCGATCATCTGGAGCAACGCCTCCTGCGGCTGCGACAACGGGCGCGGCGTCTCCGACGACGTCTGGGCAGGCAGCCCGGGCGCCGAGTCGTGGTCGTCCGCCGTCAGCGGCGTCTTCAACACCAAGGGGCAGAACGTCGGGCGCAAGCCGGGCTCGGCGAACTTCCTCGCGTGGTGGGACGCCGACCCGGTCCGCGAACTGCTCGACGGCACCCACATCGACAAGTACGGCACCGGCTCCGACACGAGGCTGCTGACGGCGAGCGGCGTGCATTCCAACAACGGCACCAAGTCCACCCCGTCCCTGTCCGCCGACCTGTTCGGCGACTGGCGCGAGGAGGTCGTCTGGCCGACGAGTGACAACACCGCCCTGCGGATCTACAGCACGACCACGGCGGCGAGCCGGCAGATCCACACGCTGATGCACGACCCGACATACCGGGTGGCGGTCGCCTGGCAGAACACCGCCTACAACCAGCCACCCCACACAGGCTTCTTCCTGGGGGACGGCATGGCGACGCCCGCCAGGCCGAACATCTACCTGAGGTGATCCCCCCGGCGGCGGCCGCGGACATACCTGGCGAGGTCCGCGGCCGCCGCCGCGCACGGGGCCTCCGGCTGCGTCCCGCCGACTGGGCGTCGAGGTCTCCGGGTCTCCAGGTCCCCGGTCGCCGCGTGACCTGCGCCTTTGTGGGTAGGGCAGTCACAGCGGAGGGCCGAGGGGGTGGCAGGATGCGATCGTCGATAAGTCTCGGCCGCGTGGGCGGGGTCCCGGTCGGGCTCAACATCAGCGTCCTCGTGATCGTCGTGATCCTGGTGATCGGGCTGGCCTTCGGGCGCTTCCCCATCGCCTTCCCCGGCCTGCCGACGGCGGCGTACGTGCTGGCCGCGGTGGTGTCGGCCCTGCTCTTCCTGGCCTCGCTGCTCGCGCACGAACTTGCTCACGCGATCGTCGCCAAGCGGCACGGGCTGGAGGTCAACGGCATCACGCTCTGGCTGCTCGGCGGGGTGGCGGAACTGCGCGGGGAGCCGCGCTCCCCCGGCGCCGATCTCAAGATCGCCGGAGTGGGGCCGCTGACCAGCGTCGTGCTCGGCGGCGTCTTCGCCCTCGCGTCCTGGGGGATCGCGGTCATCGGCGCGCCGCCCCTGGTCAGCGGGATGTTCACCTACCTGGCCGCGGTGAACGTGCTGCTGGCCGTGTTCAACCTGGTGCCCGCCGCGCCGCTGGACGGCGGCCGGGTGCTGCGCGCCTTCCTGTGGGCCCGCTGGCACGACCGCCTGCGGGCCGCCGTGGCCGCCGCCCGGGCCGCCGCGTCTTCGGCTACGTCCTGATCGCGATCGGTTTCCTCAACCTCGTCTCCGGCCTCGGACTCCAGGGGTTCTGGCTGGCCCTGATCGGCCTGTTCCTGGTGAACGCGGCCACCGCGGAGGAGCAGCAGACGCAGATCGACGCCGCCCTGCACGGGATCACGGTGGGTGAGGTGATGTCGCGCGACCCGGTCGTCGCCCATCCCGACGAGACCGTGGCCGGGCTGGTCGACCGGCTCGTGCTGCGCCACCACCTGTCCACCTATCCGCTGCTGGACGACGACGGCCGGTTCGTGGGACTGGTGACGCTGGGCCGCGTCCGGCGCGTGCCCCCCGAGGACCGCCCGATCACCAGGCTGCGGGACATCGCCTGCCCGCCGTCGGACGTGCCCGCGGCGCGCCCCGGCGACCAGCTCACGGAGTTGCTCCAGCGGATGAGCGGCGGCGCGGACGGCCGAGCCGTAGTGCTCGACGACGACGGCCACCTCGTCGGCCTGGTCACCCCCACCGACATCAGCCGGACCATCCAGACGGTGGACCTGCGGGCGCGCGAGCCGTACCGGACGCCGCGCGGCGCCGACCTCGCCCCGCCCCCTCCCGGAGAC
>NZ_MWJN01000175.1:0-9288 GCF_002027145.1 Microbispora sp. GKU 823
GGTCGTGAAGCCCGCGCCCACGCCTGCGCCGAAGCCCGTCGTGAAGCCCGGTCGTGAAGCCCGCGCCCACGCCCGCGCCGAAGCCCGTCGTGAAGCCCGTCGTGAAGCCCGTCGAGAAGCCCGTCGTGAAGCCGGTCGTGCAGCCGGCCCCGGCGCCCGCGACGTGCGCTCCCGCCTGCACGCCCGGTCTCACCCTGCCCCTGACCCTCTCGCTCACGGCCAAGGTGTCCCTCGACGCGAACGCGGGCACGGACGCGAAGCCTGCCACCGCGACCACCGGGGCCTGCGTGCCGTTGAGCGCGAGCTGATCCGTCAGGCGTCCCTGCGGGCCAGCAGGACGGCGGCCGCCGCGTACGGCACCGCCACCCAGGCGGCCATCACCGCGAGCGCGGCAAGGGGCGACAGGAGCGCGCCGCCGAGCGAGTGAGGGTTGCCTGTGCCGGCCAGCTGGCCCGCCAGGGCGCCCGGGAGGATCGAGCCGATGCGTTCGTTCCAGGGCGCCGGGATGTTGTTGACGATGATCGGGACCACGTACCAGACCGCCACGAGTGTGGCGACGGCGGCGACGGCCGAGCGGGTGATCGCGGCCAGGCACAGGCCGAGCAGCGCGAACATCGCGATGGACAGGCTCAACGCGAGGAAGAGCGGCATCTGCCGGCTCAGCGCCTCGGCCGACTGCCCCCGGATGGGCCGGTCACCGATGATGAGCCGCCCGGCGGCGTGCGTCGCGAGCACGGCCGCGAGCCCCGTGCAGAAGGCCACGACCGCGACGACGCCGGCCTTGGCGGCGAGCACCCGCCCGCGTGACGGCAGCACGGTGAACGTGGTGCGGATCATGCCCGTGCCGAACTCGCCGGAGAAGGCGAGGACGCCCAGCACGGCCAGGCACAGCGAGGCGAGCCAGTTGGCGAGCTCGGGCAGCGACGACACCTCGAGGCGGTCGCGCTGACCGGGCGGCAGGCCGTCCCACAGGTGGGCGGCGTACCAGGCCAGCAGGGCCATGAGGGCGACGACGACGCCGACGACGCCGAGGACGAGGGAGGTGGACCGGAGGGTGCGGAGCTTGAGCCATTCGGCGGCGAGTGCGTCGATCACCGGTCCGTCCCCTCTGCCGTGAGCCGCATGTAGGTCTCCTCCAGGGATGCGCCGCGCGGGGTGACCTCGTGGAGGGGGATCGCGTGCCGGGCGGCGAGGTCGCCGATCTCCGCCTGGTCGAGGCCGCGCACCGACAGGCCCCCGCCGTCCTCGGCCGTGACCGTTCCGCCCGCGGCCGACAGTGCGGCGGCGAGGTCACCGGCGCGGCTGCTGCGGACGAACACGTCCCGTACGGCGGTCAGCTCCCGCATCGGGGTGTCCGCGATGAGCCGCCCACGGCCGATGACGACCAGATGGTCGGCGGTGAGCTCCATCTCGCTCATCAGGTGGCTCGACAGGAGCACCGTGCGTCCCTCGGCGGCGAGGCCGCGGAGCAGTTCGCGGATCCAGCGCACGCCGTCCGGATCGAGGCCGTTGACCGGCTCGTCGAGCAGCAGCACCGCGGGGTCGCCGAGGAGCGCGGCGGCGATCCCGAGGCGCTGGCGCATGCCGAGCGAGAATCCTGCGATCCGCTTGCGGGCCACACCGGCCAGGCCCACCTGCTCGATGACGGACACGACCCGGTCCCGGCCGATGCGGTTGGCGCGGGCCATCCAGCCGAGGTGCCCGAGGGGCGTACGGCCGCCCTGGACGGCGCCGGCGTCCAGGAGCGCGCCCACCTCCCGCATCGGGTGGCGGAGCCGGTCGTAGCGGCGGCCACTCACCAGCGCCTCGCCGCTCGCCGGGCGGTCCAGGCCGAGGATCACCCGCATGGTCGTGGACTTGCCCGCGCCGTTCGGCCCGAGGAACCCGGTCACGCGGCCTGGTTTCACGTGGAACGTCAGCCCGTCCACGGCGACCGTGCGTCCGAAGCGCTTGGTCAGCTCTCTGACTTCGATCATGTCCCGACGGTCTCGCGGGCCGCCCGTTCCCCGCGTCGGAGCGCGGTGCGATCTGCCGGACGCGTCTCAGACCGTGGCATGACAGACCGGGGCAGGAGGCGGGCGTGCGCGCGTAAAGCTAGCGTGGGCGCGTGGACGATCCGGACGTGCGGCCGTTGTTCCCCCGGCCGCTGCGCCCCCGGGAACTGGTCGCGCTCGACGTGCTGGCCGGGCTGGGGTACGCCTTCGTGCTGGTCGTCAACTCCCCAGACCGGCACAGCGCGGCGGCCTGGGCCCTGGTCGCCGCGATGACGCTGCCGCTCGCGGTCAGGCGGCGGTGGCCGCTGCCGGTCTTCTGCCTCGTCGCGGTCGCGTCCGTGGCGGCCATGGCGCTCGGCGTCGCGCGGGAACCGCTGGCCGCCGCGGCGTACGCGCTCTATCCGGTCGCGCTCACCACGCGGCGGCGCCGGTGGGAGCCGACTGCGGTGATCGGCGCGCTGACCGTCGGGGCGCTGCAGCTGGCGGTGCTCGGCGGCGTGGCGGCCGCTCCGGAGGCCAGGCGGATCGTGGAGACCGTCGTGCTCGGCTCGCTCGCGCTGGGCGGCGCGTGGACGATCGGGCGGGCGGTGCGGGAGCGCCGGGCGTACGCCGCGCGCCGGGCCGAGCAGGCCGCCGAGCACGCGGTGACCGAGGAGCGATTGCGCATCGCCAGGGAGATGCACGACGTGGTCTCCCACACGCTCAGCCTCATCGGGGTCAAGGCCGGGGTCGCCGCGCACGTGGCCGACCGGCGGCCGGAGGAGGCGCTGGAGGCGCTGCGGGTGATCGAGACCACGAGCAGGCAGGCGCTGACCGAGATGCGGCACATGCTCGGCGTGCTGCGTACGGCCCCCGGAGCCGACACCGGGGACACCGGAGCCGACACCGGCGCGCTGTCCCCGGCGCCGGGCCTCGCGGCGCTGCCGGACATCGCCGAGCGTGCGGCGGCCGCGGGCGTACGGGTGGAGCTGGACGTGCGGGTGACGGTCGACCTGCCCCCGGCGCTGGAGCTGGCGGTCCACCGGATCGTCCAGGAGGCCGTCACCAACGTGGTCAGGCACGCGGCCCCGGCGGCCTGCCGGGTCCTCGTGGACGACGAGGGAGGACAGGTGCGGGTCGAGGTGACCGACGACGGGCCGGGCCGCCGGGTCCTGCCCGCCGGTCCGCCGGGGCACGGCCTGATCGGCATGCGCGAGCGCGTCGCGGCGTACGGCGGGGTCTTCACGGCCGGCCCGCTGCCCGGCGGCGGGTTCCGCGTGCTCGCCCGCCTGCCGCTGGAAGAGGAGAGGACGTGAACGAGCCCGAGCCGATCCGGGTGCTGCTCGCCGACGACCAGGAACTGCTGCGCGGCAGCCTGCGCCTGCTGGTCGACAGCACGCCGGGGCTGGTCGCGGTCGGCGAGGCGGGCACCGGGGCGCGGGCCGTCGAACTGGCCCGCGCCGAGCGTCCCGACGTCGTGCTGATGGACGTGCGCATGCCCGGCATGGACGGCATCGAGGCGACCCGGCGCATATGCGCTGAGGCATCGGGCGCGAAGGTGCTGATCCTCACCACGTTCGACCTCGACGAGTACGTCTACGCGGGACTGCGGGCCGGGGCGAGCGGATTCCTGCTGAAGAACACCCCGCCCGCCGACCTGCTGGCCGCGATCCGCGTGATCGCCGCGGGCGAGGGGCTGCTGGCGCCGAGCGTGACGCGGCGGCTGATCGCCCAGTTTACCCAGTTCACACAGTTTGCCCAGTTCACACAGTTCACCCGGACCGCCGCGGACCGGCCTCGACCCGGTCCCGTGCTCGACGGGCTGACCGGCCGCGAGCGTGAGGTGCTCACGCTCGTCGCGCGCGGCCTGTCCAACCTGGAGATCGCCGCGCACCTGCATGTGAGCACGGCCACCGTGAAGACCCACATCGGTCACCTGCTCGCCAAGCTCGGCGCGCGCGACCGGGCCCAGCTGGTCATCGCCGCCTACGAAGGGGGGGCTCGTCTCCACGTCACGGCAGCACCCGTGACAGGGTGGAGCCCGTGGAAGTCTTCGATGTGATCGTGATTGGCGCTGGTCCGACGGGCGAGGTCGCCGCGGGACGGGTGGCGGCGGCCGGGCTGAGCACCGTCATCGTGGAGAGCGAGCTGGCGGGAGGGGAGTGCTCCTACTGGGCCTGCATGCCGAGCAAGGCGCTCCTGCGGCCGGTGGACCTCGCGGGAGAGGTGGGCCGGGTCACGGGGCTGCGGCTGGAGGGCGCAGGCGAGGGCCGGCCGATCGACGCCGCCGCGGTGCTGGCCCGGCGTGACGCCGTGGTCTCGCACTACGACGACGCGGGACAGGCCCGGTGGCTCGACTCGGCGGGCGTGACGCTCGTACGCGGCACGGGACGGCTCGCCGGCCCCCGGCGGGTCGAGGTCACGACGTCCGACGGCGGCACCCGGACGCTCGTCGCGAACCACGCCGTCGTGCTGGCCACCGGGAGCCGCCCGGTGATCCCGCCCGTGGCCGGTCTCGCCGCGGCCGAGCCGTGGACGAACCGTGAGGCGACCGGTGTGCGTGCCGTACCGGAGCGGCTCGTGGTGATCGGCGGCGGTGTGGTCGCGTGCGAGATGGCCCAGGCCATGCGCGGGCTCGGGGCCCGGGAGGTCACGATGCTCGTCCGGGGCGGCGAGCTGCTGACGAGGATGGAGCCCTTCGCCGGGGAGGCGGTCGCGCGGTCGCTGGCGGAGCAGGGGGTCGACATCCGCACGCACGAGAGCGCGGAGAAGGTCGAGCGGCCGGAGCCGGGCGGCGAGGTCACGGTGCGGCTCGCGAGCGGGGGGACGATCACCGCGGACGAGATCCTGGTCGCCGCCGGTCGCCGGTCCGCCACCGGCGACCTCGGCCTGGCCTCGGTCGGGCTGCCGGAGTCCGGTCCGATCAAGGTGGACGAGAGCATGCGGGCCACCGGCGTGGCGGACGGCTGGCTCTACGCGGCGGGGGACGTCAACGGCCTCGCGCTCCTCACCCACATGGGCAAATACCAGGCGCGGATGGCCGCGGACGTGATCGTCGCCCGTGCCCGGGGCGAGGCGGACGACCGGCCGGGGATGCGCGACCGCGCGGACCGCGCCGGGGCGCCCCAGGTGGTCTTCACCGATCCGCAGGTGTGCGCGGTGGGCCGCACGGAGGCGCAGGCCCGCGCCGAGGGCTTCGACGTGCGGGTCGTGGAGTACGACATGGAGCAGGTGGCCGGGGGCTACCTCCTCGGCGACGGCTACCGGGGCAGGGCCAAGGCGGTGGTCGACGAGCGCCGCCGGGTGCTGCTCGGTGTGACGTTCGTGGCTCCGGGGGCGGCCGAACTGCTGCACGCCGCGACGATCGCGGTCACCGCCGGGGTGACCCTGGACGACCTGTGGCACGCCGTCCCGGCGTACCCGACCGTCAGCGAGGTGTGGCTGCGCCTGCTGGAGGCGTACGGGCTCTAACGACTGATCACGGCGGGGTGGCGCGGGTCCTCGACGCGGACGGCCACGTCGGCGGCCCGCACCGGGCCGGTCTCGCGCTCGTACCGCTCGTAGGCGGGCAGCGTCCACCGCTCCTCGGGCGGTGTGCGGCGGGCCAGCGCGGCGGCCGACATGGACAGGTGGACGGTCAGGTCGAACGGCAGGCCGCGTCCGAGCAGCAGCGCGCCGTCGAGCAGCACGACCCCGCCCGGCTTCAGCGTCACGTAGTCCGCGCGGGTGGCCCGGTCGCGCACGCTGTCCCACAGCGAGGGCAGCACCCTGCCCGTACGCCTGCCCGTACGGCCCGGCTCCAGCGGCCCGAGCACCTCGCGGACGAGGCCGCCCACGTCCAGCCACTCGTCGTAGAACACGTCGGGGTCGGTCCGGCCGAACTCCAGCCGCAGCGAGGCCGGGCGCAGGAACCCGGCCGCGGGCACCCGCAGGACCTCCCGTCCGCGCAGGCGCAGCGGCTCCACCAGGTCGTCGGCCAGCCGTCCCGGTTCGGCGGCGGGGGCGCCGTCCACGGCGACACGCACCCACGCGTCGCGCGGCCGGTCGGCGATCAGGTCGGCGAGTTCCTCCACGAGCAGGGACGGGGAGACGGGACGGGCACGCACGCCCCCATCATTTCCCACGAAGTGACCAAGGTCCTCGCGGGGCGGGTCCGGTAGCCCTGGGGCCGTGGTCCGGGGCTGGGCCAGGCTTCAGACGTCCCTCATCAGCGTGTGGAGCCCGCATGGACGTCCTGGATCTGTCCCGGTGGCAGTTCGGCATCACGACCGTCTACCACTTCCTGTTCGTACCGCTCACGATCGGCCTGTCGGTTCTCGTGGCCGGATTCCAAACGGCCTGGCACCGTACGGGCAACGCGGCGTACCTGCGGATGACGAAGTTCTGGGGCCGCCTGTTCCTGATCAACTTCGCGATGGGCGTGGTCACCGGCATCGTCCAGGAGTTCCAGTTCGGGATGAACTGGAGCGCCTACTCGCGGTTCGTCGGCGACGTGTTCGGCGCGCCGCTCGCGATGGAAGGGCTGATGGCCTTCTTCCTGGAGTCCACCTTCCTGGGCCTGTGGATATTCGGCTGGGACAAGCTGCCGAAGAGAGTCCACCTCGCGACCATCTGGCTGGCCGCGATCGGCACGAACATCTCGGCGTACTTCATCCTCGCCGCCAACTCCTGGATGCAGCACCCGGTCGGCTACCGGCTCAACCCGGCCACCGGGCGCGCGGAGCTCACCGACATCTGGGCGGTGCTGACCAACTCGACCACGCTCGCGGCGTTTCCCCATGTCATCTTCGGCGCGTTCGTGACGGCAGGCGCGTTCGTCATCGGCGTGAGCGCCTGGCAGCTCGCGCGCAGGCGTGAGGTGGACCTGTTCCGCGCCTCGGCCCGCGCCGCCCTGGCGGTCACGCTCGTCGCGTCGGCTGGAGTGATGCTGAGCGGCCACTGGCAGGCGCAGATCATGACGAAGCAGCAGCCGATGAAGATGGCCGCCGCCGAGGCCCTGTGGGAGGACGAGACCTCCGCGGGCTTTTCGATCTTCGCCGTCGGCGACGTGGAGAACGGCCGCAACCACATCAACATCCAGATCCCCTACGGCCTGAGCCTGCTGTCCACCAACACCCTGGACGGGAAGGTCGAGGGCATCAACGACATCCAGGCGAGGTACGAGAAGACGTACGGCCCCGGCGACTACCGGCCCGTCGTCGGCCTCGCGTACTGGTCGTTCCGCCTGATGATCGGCTTCGGCGCGCTGGCCGGGCTGCTGGCGCTGGCCGGGCTGTGGCTGACCCGCCGCCGCGGACTGCCCGGCAGCCCCTGGTTCTACCGGATCGGCGTGCTCGGCATCGGGCTGCCGTTCCTGGCCAACACGCTCGGGTGGATCTTCACCGAGATGGGCCGCCAGCCGTGGACCGTGTTCGGCGTCATGCGGACCGCCGCGGCCGTCTCGCCCGGCTCCGACGTCGGCGAGGTCGCCACCACCCTGGTCGGCTTCACTCTGGTCTACGCCGTGCTCGCGGTCATCGAGGTCCGCCTGCTGCTGAAGTTCATCCGCAAGGGGCCCGAGCCCGAGGACGCGGTCCACCAGGACGAGCCCGCCCTCCCGGCCCTGTCGTACTGAAGGACGCATCCATGGAACTCACCACCGTCTGGTTCCTGCTCATCGCCGTCCTGTGGACGGGCTACTTCGTGCTGGAGGGATTCGACTTCGGCGTCGGCGTCCTGCTGCCGTTCCTCGGCCGCGACGAGGCGGAGCGCGGCACGCTCGTGCGCGCCATCGGCCCGGTCTGGGACGGCAACGAGGTCTGGCTGCTGGTCGCGGGCGGCGCCACCTTCGCTGCCTTCCCCGAGTGGTACGCCACCCTGTTCAGCGGCTTCTACCTGCCGCTCTTCCTGGTCCTGCTGGCCCTGATCGTGCGCGGGGTCGCCCTGGAGTACCGCTCGAAGAGCGACAGCACCCGGGGCTGGGACCGCGCGTTCTTCTGGGGCTCGCTCGGCCCGGCCTTCCTGTGGGGCGTGGCCTTCGCCAACATCGTGCGCGGGGTCCCGCTGGACGCCCGGCACGAGTACACCGGCGGCCCGCTCGACCTGCTCAACCCGTACGCGCTGCTCGGCGGCGCGGCCACGCTGGCGCTGTTCACCCTGCACGGCGCCGTGTTCACCGCGCTCAAGACCACCGGCGAGCTGAGGGAGCGGGCCAGGACGGCCGCCCGCTGGACCGGTCTGGCCGCCCTCGTGCTGGGCGGGGCGTTCCTGCTGGTCACGCAGCTCATGACCGGCACCGCGGGCACCTGGGCGAGCGTGGCGGTCGCCGCCGCCGGAATCGCCGGCGCGCTCGTCGCGACGCTGCGCGGCCGTGACGGCTGGGCCTTCGCGGCCAACGCGGCCGCCGTCGTCGCGGTCACCGTCACGCTCTTCGGCGGTCTGTGGCCGGACGTCATGCCCGCGCTCGACCCCGCCAACAGCCTGACCGTCCACAACGCGGCGTCCACGCCGTACACGCTGGGCGTCATGACCTGGGTCGCGGCGATCTTCACCCCCGTGGTCCTCGCCTACCAGGCGTGGACCTACTGGGTGTTCCGCCGCCGGCTGACGGTCACCCGCTGACGCACGCGAGAACGCCCGCCTCGGGAGACGAGGCGGGCGCTCTTCGCGGGTGCTATCGGTTGAGCCGGCGGCCGGAGATCTGCTCGGGGGCCATCACGATGAAGTGGTCACGGGTTCCGGGCACCCACGGCGTGAGCGGCAGCGCCGACAGGCGGGCGATCTCCTCCGGGTCGCAGACCGCGCGGGCGTGCCCGACCGCGGTCACCGACCAGCCCGTACGGAACGTCGCGTCGAAGTCGTCGGCCTCGAAGGCCACGACGGCGTTGCGCGCCGCGGCGGCGAGCTTCGAACCGGGGGCGGTGCGGATGACGATGTTCCCGTCGAGCAGGCAGAAGTTGACCGGCTGGACGGCGGGGAGGGCACGATCGGTGAAGACGATCCTGCCGATGGGGGCGGAGGCCAGCAGGTCCAGGCATTCCCCTCCGCTGAGGATCTCCAGGCCGGCCGAGTCGAGCTTCATGTCTGCAAGCCTGAGGGATCGACCGCCACGCGGGTTAGGGACGAAGGTCCCGTCGTCGACGTCGATCGGCCCGGCTCAGCGCTCCTGCCCGGCCTTGAGGCGGGCGGCGAGCGCGGCGGCCTGGGTGCGGCGCTGCATGTCGAGCTTGCTCAGCAGGTTGGACACGTAGTTCTTGACCGTCTTCTCGGCCAGGAACATCCGCTCGCCGATCTGGCGGTTGGTCAGGCCCTCGCCGATCAGTTCGAGGATCTGCCG
>NZ_MWJN01000176.1:0-9111 GCF_002027145.1 Microbispora sp. GKU 823
CCGCTACCGCCACCCCGACCGCTACACCCGCCGCAAAGAAGGCACCGACCGCTGGGCCTTCACCTACCACCCGACCCGGACGAGAGTCCGGAGCTACCGACATGAGCCCAGGCATGAACCCGGACATGAACCCGGACACGAACCGGGAACATGAGCCGGTGCTCGCGCGGGCCGCTCCGGCCGGGCTCCGGGATCAGGCCTCTTCCCAGGGGCCGACGTCGTCCTCCTTCCACTCCAGGCGGTCGACGACCCCGATCACGCCGTTGGTCCGTTCGACCATCCGCGTGAGCACCCGCGCCTGGGAGCGGCGCTCCAGGGCTCCGGTGAGCGTCACCACGCCTTCCGACACCGACACCTCGACGCCCGACAGGTCGGCCCACAGGCAGTTGCCGATGATGTCCTCGCGTACCTCGCGAGCGATGTCGGCGTCCGCGCGGGCGAGGACCTTGAGCAGGTCGTGGCGGCTGATGATGCCCACGAGCACGCCGTCGTCGTCCACGACGGGCAGGCGTTTGACACCGTGCTGGCTCATCTGCCGCGCTGCGCTGACCACGCTGGTGTAGGGCCGGGTGGTGACCGGGGGAGCGGACATGAGTTCGGCGGCGGTCACTCCACGGGCCCGCGCCTGGCTCCTGGCGGCCCCGTGCCCCATGGCCTCGCGCAGGCGGGCGCGTAGCGGCGGCCGGTAGCCCTCCCGGTAGAACTGCTCGCGGAACTCCTCCTTGCGCAGCAGGTCGGCCTCGGAGACCACGCCGACGACGTGGCCCTCGCCGTCGACGACGGGCACCGCGCTGACCTCGTGCGCGATGAGCACCTCGGCCACGTCCCTGAACGGCGTGCTGCCGTTGACGGAGGCGACCTCGCTCGTCATGACGTCCCGCACCTTCATGTGCATGATCGGCTCCTTCCCCGGGCCGTCTGCCGTTCCCAGTCCCATCGCAACGCCGTACGGGCCGGATGCGAAGGGACGGACGGCCCTTGTGGCGGGGTCCTTCGCCATGCCTCGCCCGGGGACGGCGCGATGGGTGGCCGAAAGTCCCGGGTGGTCAGGACCTTCACCGCTGACCTCGAAAGACACGCAGAGGCACGCTGGCACTGAGAGATGGGAGGCGTCGTCATGACGGCGAAGGTGAAGGATGTCATGGGCAAGGTCGCCATCGCGGTGCCGATGGACGCGTCGTTCGCGGACCTTGTCGCCACCATGCAGCGGTTCAAGGTGGGCGCCGTCACGGTGATCGACGCCGACCGGCGCCCGGTCGGGGTGGTGTCGGAGGACGACATCCTGCTGAAGGAGATCGACCCGGGCGAGAGCGTGCTCGACGGTCCCCGCAGGCGTGAGGAGCACCGGAAGGCGACGGGCACGAAGGCCGGCCAGATCATGACGCGGCCCGCGATCACGGTCACCGGCGGCACGTCGGTGCGGGACGCGGCCCGGCTGATGCACCGCAACCGCATCAAGCAACTGCCCGTGATCGACGCCATGACCGGCCGCATCGTGGGGACGGTCCACCAAGGCGATCTGCTGCGCGTGTTCGTCCGTCCCGCGGAGGACATCCTGGCCGACATCGAGGAGATCGCCGCCCGGCTGAACCTCGGCCCCGACGACCTCCGGATCACCGTCTCCGGCGGCGTGGTCGCGATCGACGGACAGGTGCCCCGCAGGTCGGACATCAAGCCGCTGCTGCATGCCGTACGCCGGGTCGAGGGCGTCGTCGAGGTGGACGCCGAGATCGCCTTCCTCGTGGACGACCTGCTCATCGCCCCGCCGTTGCTGTGACCGAGCCCCAGGGGGAGGAGATCGTGAACGCCCAGACCTCTGAAGGGATCGCGCAGGCGGCGAAGGCCGCGGTGGAGGCGGCCCTGTGGGCGCCGTCGATCCACAACACCCAGCCCTGGACGTTCGGCGTCTCGGGGGACGAGATCTGCCTGCGCGCCGACCCGGACAGGAAGCTGCGGGTCTCCGACCCCACCGGCCGCCAGATGACGATCAGTTGCGGTGCCGCGCTGTTCAACGTGCGGATCACGCTGCAGGTGCTCGGCTACGAGCCCGAGGTGCGGCGCTTCCCCGACCCGGAGCGCCCGCTGCTGCTGGCCACCGTACGCGTGCGGCCGGGGCGGGAGCCGGGCGAGCACACCCGCCTGCTGCACGCGGAGATCGAGCGTCGCCGTACCCACCGTTCCGGGTTCACCGCTCTGCCGGTGCCGGACCCCCTGATGGACGCGCTCGTGGCGGAGGCGGCGTCCGAGGACGGCCACCTGATGCCGATCGGATCAGACGCCGCCGCACGGGTGCTCGCCGCGCTCACCGGCGCGGCCCAGGACGTGCAGTCGCAGAACCGGTTGTTCGTCCTCGAACTCATGCGCTGGGCCCGGCCGCCCGGCAGCTCACGCCGCGACGGGGTGCCCGCGGCGGGTTATCCGACCGACCCCCGGCGTATGTACCCCCAGCACTTCGCGCAGCGGGACTACGCCCGGGGCCACGAGTGGGGGATGGCGCCGGACGAGCAGGTGTCCGCCTCGACGGGCCTCGTGGCGCTGCTCACCAGCGCGGGCGACGGCCGGGAGGACTGGCTGCGCGCGGGCGAGGCGCTGCAGCGGATGCTGCTGCACGCCTCCGCGTACGGCCTGAGCGTCGCCTTCCACACCCAGGCACTGGAGATGCCGGAGTTGCGGGAGTTCATCCGCAGGCATCTGTGCTCGGGGGAGCCGCCGCAGATGATCATGCGGCTCGGGTTCGTGATCGACGAGAGCCAGAGCGTCCGCCGCGCCGCCTCCGACGTCCTGGAATGAGCGCTCGGCGCCGGAACGGGTGAAGAACGCCGCCGCGGGATCTTGACGCGCCGCGTGCGAGCGTTAACATTGCCGACACATGAGCGGTGAGCGGTATGGCGCGGTCGGCCGGTGTGTGAACCCGGCCAGTCGAGCGCTTTCGTCCAGCTTGCCCTGATCGGCCCTGACCAGCGACAACGACCTCTGACCCGCCGACCGTCGCCCCTGTGACGGCCGGTCGGCCCGGACTCGCGACCGAACCGCGGCGAGCGATCGCCCTTGCCTCCAAGAGATCTTATGTTAGCGCTAACAACTCCAGCCCGTGGTCCGCCGCCGGATGACCCAGCTCAGACCCGCGAGAAATCGCACCACCAGACGCCGAGTCGACGACGAGGAGCCCCCCGAAATGACCACCTCCATCCACCGACGTGACGTGCTGCGCTGGGCCGCCCTGGCCGCCGCCACCCCACCTGCGCTCGCGCTGGCTTCCGTCACCGGGCCGGGAACGGCCCGGGCGGCCGTCGCCCGCACCGCGACGACGGCGAGCGCGGCCGGCGGCGACTTCCCGATTCCCTCCGGATGGCGCGTGCAGCCCTTCGCGAACGACAGGGTCAAACTCGGTGACTCCCTGTTCGCCACGAACCGCGACCGCATACTGAACTTCCTGCGGGCTATCCGGCCGACCGCATGCTGTCCAACTTCCGGGCCAACGCGGGGCTGGACACTCTCGGCGCGCAGCCGCCCGGCGGCTGGGAGGACGCCACGGGCAACCTGCGGGGCCACTACGCCGGGCACTTCCTCAGTGCCCTGGCCCTGGCGTACGCAGGCACCGGCGACGAGTTCTACAAGAACAAGGTCGACTACATGGTCACCGCGCTGGGCCAGTGCCAGGACGCCCTGGCCGCCAAGGTCGGGCAGCCCGCGCCGCCCCCGGCTCCGGTCGCCCGGGTGAACGGGAAGTTCGGCACCGCGGTCAAGTTGAGCGGCCCCCAGTACGTGGCGCTGCCCTCGGGTGTCCTGAGCGGACTCGGCGACTTCACGATCGCCCTGTGGGTGAACCCCACGGTGATCAGCACCTGGTCGAGGATCTTCGACTTCGGCACCGGCACCACCCGCAACATGTTCCTGGCCCTGAGCGCGGGATCGGCGCCGCGTTTCGCCATCACCACCAGCGGCAGCGGCGGCGAGCAGCGGATCAACGGCACCAGGCAGCTGGCCGCCAACGCGTGGAGCCACGTCGCGGTCACCCTGTCAGGCGGCACGGGAACGCTCTACGTCAACGGTGAGGCGGTCGGCACGAACACCGGCATGACCCTCAAGCCCTCCGACCTCGGCACGACCGGCAACAACTGGATCGGCAAGTCCCAGTACGGCGACCCGCTCATGAGCGGGGCCGTCGACGAGTTCCAGATCTACGACCGCGCGCTGAGCGCGTCGGAGGTCCAGGCCCTGACCACCAGCGCGGACGGCGGCCTGGGCGGCGGGAACGTGGCCTGGTACCGGTTCGAGGAGACCTCGGGCGAGACCGCGGCCGACTCCTCCGGCAAGGGGCGCAACGCCCGCCTGATCTCCGAGGCGACCGGGGCCCCCGGGCCGAGCCACCCCGGGTTCCTCGCCGCCTACCCGGAGACGCAGTTCATCCTGCTGGAGCAGGGCGCGACCTACCCGACGATCTGGGCGCCCTACTACACCTGCCACATGATCATGCGCGGGCTGCTCGACGCGTACCAGCATGCCGGCAACCAGCAGGCCCGCGAGATCGTCCTGAAGATGGGTGACTGGGTCCACAGCCGGCTGTCCAAGCTCTCGCGGGAGCAACTGGACAAGATGTGGACCACGTACATCGCGGGCGAGTACAACGCGATGAACGCGGTGATGGCCGACCTGCACGCGCTGACCGGCAAGCAGGAGTACCTCGACACGGCCAAGTGCTTCGACAACACCGCGCTCAAGAACGCGACGATCGCGAACCAGGACACGCTCGACAGGAAGCACGCCAACCAGCACATCCCGCAGTTCATCGGTTATCTCTCGGTGTACGAGCAGACCGGCGATCGCGACTACCTGACCGCCGCCGTCAACTTCTGGGACATGGTCGTCCCGCACCGCACCTTCACCGACGGCAGCCTCTCCGGACCGAGCGACAACGGCGAGCTCTTCGGGGCGCGCGACGTCATCGTGGGCGCGCTGGGCGCCAACAACGCCGAGACGTGCGCGGTCTACAACATGCTCAAGCTGAGCAGGGGCCTGTTCTTCCACACCGGCGACCCGAAGTACATGCAGTACTACGAGCGGGGCCTCTACGGCCAGATCCTCGCCTCCCGGAGGAACGTCGACAGCACCACGGACCCGCTGCTGACCTACTTCATCCCGATGAGCCCCGGCTCGGTCAGGAGCTACGGCAACCTCGGCACCTGCTGCGGCGGCACCGGCCTGGAGAGCCTGACCAAGTTCCAGGACTCCGTCTACTTCAAGGCGGCGGACGGCTCGGCGCTCTTCGTGAACCTCTACATGGCCTCCGAGCTGACCTGGCCGGAGAAGGGCTTCCGGATCAGGCAGTCGACGGACTACCCGGCCGACCCTTCCGGCACGGTGACGCTCAGGGTCGACGGGTCGGGCCCGCTGGACCTGAAGCTCCGGGTGCCCTACTGGGTCGAGAAGGGGTACACCGTGCGGGTCAACGGGGTCGTGCAGCGCCTCGGTGACGCGCCGGAGGGGTACGTCACGGTCAGCCGGACCTGGAAGCCTGGCGACGAAGTCACGATCACGATGCCGTTCAGCCTGCGGGCGGAGAAGGCGCTGGACGCCCCGTCCATCCAGAGCCTCGCCTACGGCCCGGTGCCGATGGTCGCCCTGAGCGATGAGAAGAGCTACCGCGACTTCTCCTTCTACAAGGACCTCGGGCTGGACGGCGACCTGGCCAAGGCCATGACGCCCGCGGCGCCGATGACCTTCACGACCCACGGGCTGTCGCTGGTGCCCTTCTACATCGGGGACACCAAGCACTACCACGCCTACTTCCAGAGGCGGGAGCCCGTGATCGTCTTCGGAAAGGTGGACTCCGGCGTGCCGAACCGGGCCAAGGACGACGGCACCACGTTCCTCGACGCCGTCTGGGAGCAGGCTCCGTTCGGCAACCGGGGCCGGTTCCAGTCGGCGGTCGCCCACGCCGCGGAGGAGTGGGTCGCCGCCGGCCTGCTGTCGCCCGCGGAGAAGGACAAGGTCGTGTCCTCCGCCGCCCGGGCGAAGCTGAGCTGAGGCGGTCCGGGCGGGCGTGGACGGGCCCGCCCGGGGAAGTGGGACCTCCTGTGCCCGACAGGAGGGGTGCCATGAGGTCGATCGCCCGCTGGGTCGTGTCGCGGTTACGCCGCTACCGGCCCGATTGCAACCCGCTGCGCCGCCGTTCCGATCTGATCGAGGCGGCGCTCGCGGCGGCGGCGCTGGCCGCCGTCCTGCTCTCCGCGTGGCCCGCGGCGCTGGCCGCTCGTACGCTGTACGACGGCGGCGTCGCGGCCGAGCGGGTCGGGCCGGGGGCACGGCAACTGGTCGAGGCCACTCTGGTCGAGGGCACTTCGATGGAGGAGGGCTCCGCCATCCCGGTCAACGGCCGCGGTCTGCCCGTGGCGAGCCCGGCGCGGTGGACGCTCCCATCCGGCGAGGTCCGGGAGGGCATGGTCCCGGCGGCGCTCCTCCTGCGGGACGGCCCGGCGAACGCGCGGCTCTGGGTGGACGCCGCGGGCAGGCCGGTCGTGCCGCCGCCGCAGCGGGCCGAGACGGTCACGAGGGCGGGGCTGGCCGCCTTCGGCGTCGTGGCGGGCGCCGCCGCCCTGGCCTGGGCCTGCTTCGCGCTCGCGCGTCACTGTCTGGACCGCAGGCGCTACCGCGAATGGGAGGCCGCCTGGGCGGCCGCCGACCAGAAGTGGCGCCGTCACCACATCTGAACCAGACTTTTGCCCCATGACGGAGAACGAGCCGCGGTCGCTGATCCCCAGCATGCGGTTGGACGATTTGCTGGCCGAGTTGCAGTCGCGTCTGGAGGCGGTGCTGGCCACCCGGGATCGGGTGCACGCGTTGCTGGAGGCGGTCGTCTCGATCGGCAGCGACCTCGACCTGGAGGTGGTGCTGCGGCGCATCGTGGAGACCGCCACGACGCTGGTCGACGCGACGTACGGCGCGATGGGCGTGATCGGGGAGGAGAACACGCTCGTCCAGTTCGTCCCGGTGGGGCTGAGCGAGGAGGAGATCGCCAGGATCGAGCACTGGCCGCACGGGCTGGGCCTGCTCGGCCTGCTGATCAAGGAGCCGCAGACGTTGCGGCTGTCGGACATCTCCCAGCATCCCGAGTCGTACGGCTTCCCGCCTGGCCACCCGCCCATGGGCAGCTTTCTTGGCGTGCCGGTGCGCGTCCGCGACGAGGTGTTCGGCAACCTCTACCTCACCGAGAAGCGCGGCGGCGGGAACTTCGACGAGGACGACGAGGCGATCGTGGTCGCCCTGGCCACCGCCGCCGGAGTGGCGATCGAGAACGCCCGTCTGTACGAGGAGAGCCGCCGCCGCGAGACCTGGCTGCAGGCCTCGGCCGACATCACCACGCGTCTGCTGTCCGGCGCGGAACCGCAGGAGGTCCTCACGCTGATCGCCCGGCGCGCCCGCGAGATGGCCGACGCCGACGCCGTGGCGATCCTGCTGCCGCGCAAGGGCGCCGACACCCTGCAGGCGGCTCTCGAGGACGGCGAGCCGGGGACGCGCCCGGCCGGCGGCGACGTGCCCATCGAGGGCTCGCTGGCGGGCCGGGCGTTCCTGAGCGGCGAGCCCCTCATGCTGGACGACCCCGGCGACACCGGCGACGTTGAGGCGGGGCCGGTGGCGGCCGTGCCGCTGGGCGCGGCTGGGGCCGTACGCGGGGTGCTCGCCCTGCTCAAACGCCCGGGACGGATGCCGTTCAGCCAGTCCGAGCTGCGGACGTTGCACGCGTTCGCCGGGCAGGCGGCCGTCGCGCTGGAGCTGGCCGAGACCCGCAGGGACGCCGAGCGGCTCGGCCTGCTCGAAGACCGCGACCGGATCGCCAAGGACCTGCACGACGTGGTCATCCAGCGGCTGTTCGCCGTGGCGATGACGCTGATGAGCGCCGTGCGGCTGGTCGAGCGGCCGGAGGCGTCCTCCCGGCTGCAGAGCGCGATCGACGAGCTGGACACCACCATCCGGCAGATCCGCTCGACCATCTTCGCCCTGCAGACCCCGCGCGAGGACGCCTCGCCCAGCCTGCGCGCCCAGGTCGTCGATCTGGTCGAGGGCGCCCGCGGGCACCTGGGCTTCATGCCGGGCCTGAGCCTGGAGGGCCGGCTCGACAACGACGTGCCCGCCGAGGTCGCAGAGCACCTGCTCGCCGTCCTGCGCGAGGCCCTGTCGAACCTCGTACGCCACGCCAAGGCACCCGCGCCGACGTCGCCGTCCACGCCGGGGACGGGCGGCTGACCCTCGTGGTGGAGGACAACGGCGTCGGCGTCCCGGCCGAGGGCCGCCGCAGCGGCCTGCGCAATCTCGCCGACCGGGCCGAACGGCTCGGCGGCGCCTTCACCCTCGGCTCCCCTGAGGCCGGCGGCACCCGCCTGGAGTGGAGCGTCCCGCTGGGCTGATCACTTCATGTTCTGCGAGATGTTGCAGGAGCGGCTGCCGGGGGCGCAGTAGGCACCCTGGCTGGTGATCTTCCCGGCGGAGGTGACCGCGGTCGACTGCGGGCCGCTCAGCAGCGAGGGCGTGTAGACCCCGTTGAGGTTCTGGATGTTCCTGCCGCGGCCCGACTTGTACTGCCTGGCGCTGGTCCGCCCGCCTCGGACCATCTGATGACCGCGCGGGCCGGGCCGCGGCTTCGCCTTGGCCTTGGCCGCCGCACCGGCCGCGGCCGCGTGCGGCTTATGGCGCAGCGGAGCGGAGGCCGCGTCCGCCGATTCCGGGACGGCGAGGCCCGCCAGCGAGACGACGAGCGCGGCCACCGCAAGCCGCCGCGCCGCCGAGACGAGATCGGTTCGGAAGACGTCCGCGCAGTGACGAGACACCTGGCAACCACCTGCCCATGCGCCAGTGGATATAAGCGACATAGGGCATATGCCCGTATTGCTGGGGTCCCGTCGGCGTCCTGGGGAACTCCGGCACGGATGATTACCCTGTCCGGCGGCCTGCCTTGAGGCGGGCGGCGAGCGCTGCGGCCTGGGTGCGGCGCTGCATGTCGAGTTTGCTCAGCAGGTTGGACACGTAGTTCTTGACGGTCTTCTCGGCCAGGAACATCCGCTCGCCGATCTGGCGGTTGGTCAGGCCCTCGCCGATCAGTTCGAGGATCTGCCG
>NZ_MWJN01000177.1:0-8821 GCF_002027145.1 Microbispora sp. GKU 823
CCGCCCGTGCATGCGGGCCTTGTATTCCAGCATGGTCAGGAACTGCGACCAGCCCGCGTCGTGCACGCTCTTGGCCAACCGGGTGCGCGCCAGCCCCTTGACCGCCAGGTCTTCCACGTAGATCGCTTGGTTCTCGCGGACTATCCGGGTGGAGAGCTGGTGGTGGAACTCGCGGCGCGCGTCGGCGACCTTCGCATGCCGGCGGGCAACCTGCTGCCGGGCTTTGGCCCGGTTGTTCGACCCCGTGGCTTTGCGGGGCAGCGCCCGCTGGAGCCGCTTGAGTTTCTTCTCCGCCCGGCGCAGGAAACGCGGGGAGTCGATCTTCCGGCCGTTCGACAGGACCGCGAAGGCCGACAGCCCAAGATCGATCCCGGCCTCGGGCTCGACCTGTGGCAGGGGCTGCTCGGCGACCTCGACCACGAACGAGGCGAAGTATCGGCCGGCCGCGTCCTTGACCACCGTCACGCTGGACGGCTCGGCGGGCAGTGCGCGCGACCAGCGAACCGGCACCTCGCCGATCTTCGGTAACCGGAGTTTCCCGCCCGTGGTGATGGCAAACCGGGCGTTGCGGGTGAAGCGGATCGCCTGCCGGTTGTCCCTCTTGGACCGGAACCGGGGCGGGGCGACCTTCGGCCCCTGCCGCTTGCCGGTGATGGAGGCGAAGAAGTTCCGGTAGGCGGTGTTCAGATCGGCAAGCGCCTGCTGTAACACCACGGATGAGACCTCGCCCAGCCAGGAGCGTTCCGGGGTCTGCTTCGCCTGGGTGATGACCCGCTTGGACAACTCCCCATCCGAGATGTACGGCAAGCCCTGCTCCCGAGCGTCCTGCCGTGCGCGCAGCGCGTCGTTGAACACCACCCTGGCGCACCCGAACGCCCGTGCCAGCGCGACACGCTGACCTGGCGTCGGGGACATGCGGTAGTTGTACCGGAGCTGCACGCCATGATCCTGCCATTGGTCTATGACCGAGTATGGAGATATCAGAACCGGCAGGCATCGTGTTTTCGTCCTGCACGCCCACTTGGTTTTCGTGACCAAGTTCCGGCATCGGGTGTTCACCGGCGCTCACCTGGAGCGCATGGAGCAGATCATGCGGGATGTCTGCGCGGACTTCGAGTGCGAGCTGGCCGAGTTCAACGGCGAGGCCAACCACGTGCACCTGCTGGTGAACTTCCCGCCCAAGGTCGCCCTGTCCCGCCTCGTCAACTGTCTGAAAGGGGTGTCCTCCCGGCGGATGCGGACCGAGTTCCCCGAACTGGCCCGCCACTACTACCGGGCCAACAAGCTATGGTCGGGCTCCTACTTCGCCGGAAGCGTGGGCGGCGCACCGATCAGCGTCCTGCGCCAGTACATCGAGAAGCACAACCGCCCCGTCTGATCTGCCAAGACGCCGATCCGCCTGACGGCGAATCGGCTTTCCCTGCCCCGCTACGTGGGAGAGTCCGCTTCACCCCCGGCCTGAAGGCCGGAGCGCTGCGGACGAATCCGGTAGCGCCCACGCATCTCCGCGGGAGGTCCGATGGTGTTCCGTGAGGCGGTTCGGTTCAGCCGCGGCCGGCGGCCTGCACGGTGTGGTGCAGCAGCAGCGCGGTGGTGACCGGCCCGACCCCGCCGGGCACGGGTGTGAGCGCCCCGGCCTGGTCCGCGACCGCGACCGCGTCGACGTCCCCGACCAGGCCGCCGTCCTCGGTGGGGTTGGTGCCGACGTCCACGACCACCGCTCCGGCCCGCACGTGTTCCGCCGTGATCAGCCCGGCGCGGCCGACCGCAGCCACGACCACGTCGGCCGCGGAGGTGACGGCGGCGAGCTCCCGCGTACGGGAGTGGCAGACCGTCACGGTGGCGTTCCTGTCCAGCAGGAGATGGGCGGCGGGCTTGCCGACCACGGTGGACCGGCCGACCACCGCGACGTGCAGGCCGGTCAGGTCGATCCCGTAGTGGTCGAGGATCGCCACGACGGCCTCGGCGGTCGCCGGAGCGAACGCGGGCAGGCCCGCGGCCAGGCGGCCCAGCGACAGCGGGTTGGCGCCGTCGACGTCCTTCTCGAACGCGATCGCGCCGGCCAGATCCTCCAGCTTCGCCCCCTCCGGCAGCGGGGTCTGGAGGATGATCCCGTGCACGGTGTCGTCGGCGCTCAGCGCCGCCAGCCTGTCACGGATCAGATCGGGGGCGGCCTCCGCGCCGAGGTCGACGATGTCGCAGGTGATGCCGGCCTTCTCGGCGGCGCGGGCGATCGAGCGGACGTACCAGGCGCTGGACTCGTCCGCCGTGGCGACGACGACCGCGAGCTTCGGCGGCGTACCGGCCGCGGCGAGCGCGGCGGCCCGCTCTGCGGCCTCGGTCCGGATGGACGCCGCGAGCTCCTTGCCGGACAGAACGCGGGCGCTCACTTCGCGATCTCCTCACGGACGGCGGCGGTGACCCGTTCGGCCCGCGCGGCGACCTCGTCCACGCCGGCCGCCTCGGCGGTCAGTTCGGCGCGGGCCCGCTCGTCCTTGATCCCCCCGAGGTTGATCTCGATGTTCACCCGGGCGGTGGTCGCCGCGGCCCGCGCGGCCTCGGTGGCGGCGGCGATGTCGGAGACGACGTTGCGGTTGCCGATGGGCAGCAGTTCCTCGGCGATGCCGACGGCCTTCCTCGCGACGCCGACGACCTCGGCCGGGACCCGGCCCGCCCCCACCAGTGCCTCGGCGATGGCTGCCGATCGGGCGGCCTTCGCCTCGTCGGTGTCCTTGGGCAGCTTGTACGCCTCGGTGACCGCCGTGAACGCCGCCGCGTCGTCCTCGGCGAGGCGCAGGGCGCTCGACCGCAGCTCGTCGGTCTCGCCGATGATCCGTTCGATCACGGCCGCGTGCTCGGCGTACTTCTCGCCGGTGGTGTAGCGCCCGACCATGCCCAGCAGGGCCGCGGCCTGCGCGGCCTGCAGGGCCGCGGCGGCGCCTCCGCCCGGCGCGGGCACCCGGTCGGCGAGGCGGGACAGGAAATCGCTGATCTTCTCGTCGCGCATCGCGCTCGTCCTCCGGTCGTCCTGATTCGCGCACGGGCACAGCTCGCGCGGGCACAGCTCGCGCATGAGCACGGCTCGCGCATGAGCACAGCGCATGGCACAGTTCGCGCATGGCGCGGCCGGGAAAATCCTCCCACGTCCCGCTGGTCGCTCCGCGTATGGGGCTCGTACGTGTCAGCGGGACGGGCAGGCCGTACTAGCCGCGGGCCGTACGGGCTCGGGCGGGGCGCCGGCGCTCCTGGAGGGCCCGGCCGGGGCCTGGCCGAGCAGGGTGCCGCCGAGGGCGAGGACCATGCCGAGCAACTGAACCGGGCTGAGGGACTGACCGAGCGCCGCCCAGCCGATGACGGCCGCGGAAACCGGACTCAGCAGCGCGAGGAAGGCGACGGACGTCGCGGGGAGCCGGGAGATTCCGCGGAACCAGATCCAGTAGCCGAGGGCGGTGCCGACGATGCCCAGGTAGACGTAGCCGAGCAGGTTCTCGCCGCTGAGCGCCGGCGGCGCGCCCTCGACGAGCAGGGCGACCGGGACGAGCAGCAGCCCGCCCGCGGTGAGCTGCCATCCGGTGAGGGCGAGGGCCCCGACACCCTCGGGGCGGCCCCAGCGCTTGGTCAGCACGGTCCCGGCCGACATGGACGCGGCTCCGGCCAGCCCGGCGAGCACGCCGACCATGTCGAGCCGCGCCTCGGCGCGCAGCACGACCAACCCGACCCCGAGCAGTCCGAGGAGACCGGCGAGCACCTTGCGTGCGGTCGGACGCTCGGCGAGCAGCAGGGCGGCGAAGACGAGCGCGAACAGCGGGCCCACCGCGCCCAGCACGGCCGCGACGCCGCCGGGCAGCCGGTACGCCGCCAGGAACAGCAAGGGGAAGAACGCCCCGATGTTCAACACGCCGAGCGCCGCGGCCCGCCAGACCCAGACGCCGCGCGGCAGCACGCGGCCGATGACCAGCAACACCAGCCCGGCGGGCAGCGCTCTCATCACCGCGGTGAACATCGGGCGGTCGGGCGGCAGGAACTCCGTGGTCACGGCGTACGTCGAGCCCCAGGCGAGCGGCGTCAGCGCGGTGAGGGCCAGCGTTCCGGCAGAACTGGGCCGGGATGTGGCGAACGTGCTCATGAAGATTGCTCCTCGTTGATAATCTCAACGTTGAAATAACAGCACGAGACTCACATAGACGTCAAACTACTCAACGTTGAGATACTTAGTGTTTAGGGGTCGTGCCATGGGCGATGCCGTCGATCTGCTGATGACGCAGTGGGCGCGGGAACGGCCTGACCTGGACGTATGGCCGATGGGGATCATGGGCCGGATCAGCCGGCTGTCGCGGTTGCTCGACCGGGAGCTGAAGGAGTTCTTCGCCGCGTACGGCCTGGAGCGCTGGGAGTTCGACGTGCTCGCGACGCTGCGCCGCTCGGGGCCGCCCTACGAGCTGACGGCGGGGGCGCTGAACAAGGCGGCGATGGTGACCTCCGGCGCGATCACCAACCGCATCGACCGCATGGCGGCCAGGGGGCTGGTCGAACGGATCCCCGACTCCGGCGACCGGCGGTCGGTCCGGGTGAGGCTCACCGACCGCGGGCTCGCCCTGGTGGACGAGGTGCTTGGGCCGCACGTCGCGAACGAGGCGCGCCTGCTGGCGTCGCTGGACCCCCGGGAGCGGGACCACCTCGCCGGCGCCCTGCGCACCCTCCTCGCCTCCCTCGGCGACACCACCCTCGGCTAGCTCGGTGCAGCTTGGTCACGGTCGGTGGTCGCCCGATCGGAGGCGTGGTCTGCACCTGCACCGCATACGAGGCTTGCTGGTGGAGTCCAACACGCTGACCAGGGTGCTGGTCTTTCAAAGGTGACACCGATGTCTCCGGCAGAAGAACCCGGCCGGATGTAGGTCGACTCCCCGGGGAGACGCGGTCGGTGTGCTTCAGTCGGGCTGCAGGGCCTGCACGAGATCGGCGGCGAGGAGGGACGTCGCCAAGGCGACAGTTTCAGGTTCACCGATGCCCTCTTCTGCGCGTCCCGCCATCCTCGCGCCGAGTGCGTCGGGCCCCGGCGCGAACAGTGCCGCCAGGTACTCGACGGCCTGGTCGGTGATGTCGCTGCTGATGGGGTCGCTGCGTAGGACGTCGAAGGCGGTGGCCAGTTGGGAGGTATCGGTGTCGATTAAGACGCGGTATATGTCATGTGCGTCCTTGTCGTTGAGCCGGTGCGGAACAGATACGCGTTCGGAGATCTTGTGAAGCTTGGCCACCAGTAAGGCCGCAGGTCCAGCGACCCTGACCCGATACGTCCGGTCATCGTCCGGGTCGAGCGCGGTGACGTCCATGACCGTGTTGTCGACGACGGCGGCTTCGAGACCCCGAGCACGCCGGGTGGCACGCCGATCATGCGGGGGAATGCGTGCTCCTCGTGTGTTCTTGGTGCCGGGTCCTGCGAGAGCTTCGGGCACCATCAGATCGACTGGGATGCCCTCAGAGTTCAGCCATGCGCCGGGCTGTCCACCGATGGGGTCACGGTAGAACCCCGCACGGCTCATGGACTGCTCCAGAAGGGGCTCGTCCTCCAGCACCCTCGGATCGAGTGCGAGATCGCTGTCTTTCGTCGTCTCGGCCAGCGCGACGGGACTTCGCGCGGTATGCAGATAGATGGCCTGCGCGCCAATCACGATCACGGCGTCGCGATGTGCATCCAGAGCGGCCAGAGCATCAAGAAGCGCGGCGCGAGATCGGACGAGGAGGTCGCCTCTATCTACGCCAGGAGGATTCATTGCGCGTCATCCATTCGATGAGTTCTTCGGCTTCGGCAGGACTACGCCCAGGCCCTGTCATGAGATCAACGGCGACCTGGGATGGCGCTGCGATCATCAGGCCGGCGGCGTCGGTAAGGCCGCGAGCGAAGACGACGTCGATTTCAGGCTCGGCCAACATGACATTCGCCCCGGCATCGGCAGGACGGAGATCCCAGAGCTGCGCGGATCGCTCGGCGTCCGATGTGTAGATCATCGCCGAGCGGGCGGGGGCGTAGGGGGCCCACGTAGCGGCGGCCAAGGTTCCGGTTACGGCGTAGCGAACAGAGCTTCCCGCCGCTCGTTGCAGGAGGTTCGATAGACCTCTCGGTGCTATCCAGCGGGTGACGCGGCTGTTCCGCACGAACCCGTAGTCCTCGCTCCATCGCCTCAGAAGCGCAACCCAGTCGGGCACGATGACAGCGCCCGAACTGTTTCGCGTCGCGAGGCCCTCTGTTTCGAGAAACTCGATCACTCGATAAGTCGACCCCGTGGAAACGCCTGCGATGTCGACCAATTCGCGGATCGCCCACGATTTGTCATGGTCCAGCAGAGCGCGTACGACCTTGGCCGCAGGAGCGCCCTTCAGCGTTCCGCGTGGTCTGCCGGGACTGCGCCACGGGTCGCGGTCAGCCCCCCGGTCCGCTATGAAAAGTCCAGGCTGCGGCGCACTCACACGTATGTTGCCTGTCGCGTCGATGTAGGACAGGCCGGCATCGGAGAGCCGTTCACGTACCGGCGGCGACAGGTATCTGGACACGACAACCCCGCGGCTGCCTGGAATGGCTCCTGTGGAGGTGCTCAGTTGCTGAAGCAGTGCGGCGGTGTCGCGCCTTTCCACCAGGCGTTTGACCTTCACTACTAGCGCGACCGTGCTTCCGTCTGGTGCTGTCACATCCCAGAGCGCGTCGAAGCCGGTATCGGGAACGCTGCCGTGGCTGCGCGACCGGACGTCCCACCCGGTCGGCAATCGGTCTCGCAGGACCGCGATCCCGGCCGTCAGGACTTCAGCCTCGTTCTGAGGCCGCGCCCTCGGCTCCATCTGCTCTCCAACCCTCGTGTCGTTCGGGAAACAACATATCTCCGCCGCCGACGGAGTGGGGCTATATCCCGAACGTCGGTAACTTGGGCTCGCGCCCTGCGCACCCTCCTTGAAGCACGGACGACGCCCCGATCAGTCGTACGCCAGTGCCCGTACGCGGGCGGCGTCGGCGTGGGGGAGAGAAGACGACGTGAGGGCCTGCCGGGAGTCCATCGGGCGGTAGGCCGTACGGGACAGGCCGGTCCAGGCGAAGGCGGAGCCGGATCCACGGCGGGAGGACGTGCAGGCGGCGGTGATCCGGCGGGCGGCGCGGCCGGTCCAGGGCAGGCCGCACCAGTCGTACAGGTCGCGGAAGCCGTCGAGGGGCGCGGCGCACAGATCCTCATACCGCACGATCCTGATGCCGGGGGTGCGCCGGGCAACCGTGTCGGTGACCTGCCGCGCGACCTTCCACAGCAGAGCCGCGCCCGTGACCACGTCCCGGTTTCCGGCGAGCGGCCCGAGCTCGGCCACGTACGGGTGATCGCGCAGCAGGAGGGGCTGGTCGAGCAGCTCGCGCACGTCCACCCTCCAGCCGAGCCGCCGCCAGCTTCCGGCGAACGACACGGGGTCGCGGACCACGACGACCACCCGGCAGCCGAGGCGGCGGGCGAACCACTCGGCGGACAGCAGCGCGAACGGGTCGTCGAGCAGCGCCCGCCTCGCCAGCAGGCGGCCGACGGTGAAGGCCGTGCCGTACTTGGCCATCCGCGCGAGGTCGCCGGGCCCGTGGTTGCGCCGGATCTCGGCCCGCCAGTTGTAGCGCAGCGCGACCGTACGGGAGAAGGCCGCCAGCCAGGGCGTCTCGTTGTCGGGGCAGATGTACTGGAATCGGTGTCTCACGGACGCGTCGAGCACACCGGGGGAGCGGCCTGGCGGGCGCTGCGGGTTCAGCGGCTCGTTGACGTAGACCAGGCGTCCGCTCGCCGTGAGCATCCGGCCCACCCAGCTCGTGCCGCTGCGCGGCAGGCCGGTGACCAGCACGGGCGGACCGGCGGTCACGACGCCGCCCTCGCGGCCTTGACCGACCGGCCCAGGCCGAAGGGGCGCAGGCCGTAGCGGCGGTGGACCTGCACGGCGGGCAGCAGGTTCTTCACGAGCACGCCGCCCGACCAGCCCAGCGCCGCCCCCAGCGCGCCGTACGCGGGGACGAGCAGCACGTCGAGGGCGATCGTCACGGCGACGGCCGTGGTCACGTTGGCCAGGCTGGCGGCCGTACGCCCGCCCGCGACGAGCACGACGTCGACCATGCCGCAGGCGGTCGCGACCATCATGGTCGCAGACAGGACGAGCGCGATCGCGCCGCCGCCGGCGTAGGCGGACCCGAACAGCGGCAGCAGCCACGGCGCGAGCGCCGCGTACCCCAGCCAGAGCGGCCAGGTGAGCACGACCAGCCACCTGGTGGCCGTCTGGTACAGCGCCCTGGCGCCGTCCAGGTCGCCCTCGGCCAGGGCCCTGACCAGCCGGGCCTGCGCGGCCTGGGCGAGCCCCTGACCGGCGAGCTGCCCGAGCACCTTGAACCGCGTCGCCGCCGTGTAGACGCCGCGGCGGCGGGACCGGCGAGCAGCGCGACGATCACCACGTCGAGCCGCTGGAACACCGACTGCACGGCCGCCGCGGCCGATCGCGGCGCGGTGTGCCGCCAGAAGGCGCCCACCTCCCCCACGTCGTACGGCCCGAGCCCGCGCAGCCGTACGGCGGCCAGCACCGCCCCGGCCACGGAGGGAAGCGCCCAGGCGGCGGCCAGCACCGGCGGCGGGGCCCCGGCGAGCACGGCCGCGGTGACGAGGGCGAGCTGCCCGAGCGGCTGGACGGCCCCGGCGAGCAGCAGTGTCGGCCGCATGGTGCCGAGGCCGCGGGTGGCGCAGAGTCAGCACGTCCGACAGGACGACGAACGGCAGGGCGGCGGCCGAGCACGACCCAGACGCCGCCGGCACGCCGGTGACGCCGG
>NZ_MWJN01000178.1:0-8812 GCF_002027145.1 Microbispora sp. GKU 823
GCCGGACCCGCCTTACCCGCCAGCTCCAGCAAAATCGGCTCAGCCACCCCCACCTGCTCATCGCTCAACTCCGCGGTGGCCGTGCAGATCGCCTCCACCACCCCCGCCGACAAACGCCCCTCGGCGAACGCCACACGCACCCGCGGCAGACGAGCCAACTCCACCGCCACCGTCAGCAACCGCCCCGCACCCGCCACACTCATCCCCCCGGCGGCACGCAACCAACTCCGGGTCGAGGCATGACCATGCTGCCTGGCCTGCCCCGCACCATGCACCCGACCCACCCGATCAGCAAGAGCACACGTGATGCGATCCCGGGCGAACATCAACTCCTCGGCCTCAGCCAGACAGATATCCACATCATCCGGAAGCGGAGTCAGCGCCAACTCCTGCGCCGACTCACGAAGAGAACCCACCAACACCCACGACGACCGGGCCTTGTCCCGACCGGCACCGGGCGCGCCACCACCGGTGTCCTGGCTCGCGTGCTCGCGGGCGGCCGATCCCTCGGACGACCACAGAGGCGAATCGGCGATCAACCGATCCCACCAGCCGTCATCAGTCTTGTTCGTACGACGAGGGCGATCAGCATTCTGATCGAACAGATCCATCACGCCCCCTCAATCGATTCGAAAACTTGTATGAATTCTTTCACCCCTTCTCCGCAGGAAGCAACCGAGCGAATGGATTAGTTGGAGTTGCAGGTGAATCGGGGCGAACCCGAAAAACTGCCCCCATCGCGATCCGCGCCTCCCTTACCCGGGTGGTAATCGACCCGCCGCGCCTCCACCGGACACGCTTGCGCCATGAGCAATGCCACTCGCGAAATCGTGGAAGAACTGCTGCGCCGGCTGGCCGAGGGCGATCACGACCGTACGGCGGAGTTGTTCGCCGAGCCGGTCGACTGGCTGCTCAGCTGGCCCGCCGAAGGGCATCCCGCGGTGCCATGGATCCGATCGCGGTCGAGCCGCGCCGACGTGGCCGACCATTTCCGATCGCTGGAGGCCCACCACGTGCCCGAGCTGAACGACACCTCGGTGACGCGGATCCTGGTGGACGGGCCGGACGCCGTCGTGCTCGGTGAGATCGCGCAGACGGTCCGGAACGGCGGCGCCTCGTACACCTCGCCGTTCGCGCTCCACCTCACGGTGGAAGACGGGCTCGTCACCCGCTACCACATCTATGAGGACAGCCTCACGGTCGCGCGGGCCCTGACCCCCGTCTGATCAGCGGGTCAGCGGATCAGTGGGCCGTACGGCCGGCCGGGGTGGTCAGGCGGGCGACGGCGGCGACGACCTCGGAGGGGTTGGACAGGTCGGACAGCACGATGTCGGCGCCCGCCTCGTGCAGTTCGGCGGCCGTGGACCGGCCCGACGCCACGCCGATCATGGCCGCGCCGCCGATCTTCGCCGCTTGGACGTCACGCGTGGAGTCGCCGATCAGGACGGTGTTGCCGGCGGTGAAGGCGGCGCCATAAAGGGCCTTGGCCCGTCCCTGCGCCACCTGCAGCAGGGTGGCCTTCGGATAGACCTCCTCGCCGTAGCCGCCCACCTCGACGTTGATCCACTTGTCCAGCCCGAACGCCTTGAGCTTGTGCACGGCGTTGCTCTTGATGGTGCCGGTGAGCACCGACTGCACGACGCCGTCGAGGCGGGACACGGCCTTGAGCGCGTCCTTGGCGCCGGGCATCGCGCGGCCGTCCTTGGCCAGCCGGTCGCGCCGCTCCGCGAAGGTGACGGCCAGCGCGTCGACGAACCTGGGCAGGTGGTGATCCTCGACGGCGATGCCGTTGACGGCCAGCGTCTCGAAGATGATCTCCGAATCGGGCCGGCCGAGCGCCGGTGCGAGTTTCACCAGCGGCCGCCCTGTCACCATCCGGAACGCGTCCGCGTAGGCGTCGCGAGTGACGATGGCGACGTCGACGAGCGTCAGGTCGATGTTCCAGAGAACGAGACGGTTGATCGCGGCCTCCGTGGGGGTGCGTGATGGCTCGTGCTCAGCGTACGGCCGACTCGGAGCGCATCAAGCCCCCCACCGTCTCGTGGGAGGTGGTCAGACGAGATCGAGGGCGTTGGCCAGCGAGTCCACCACCGGGACCCCGACGCCCTCCAGCTCCGACCGCCTGGTCATGCCGCCGGTGTAGAGGATGGCGCGAGCGCCGACGTGCTGAGCCGCGTGGGCGTCGTCCACGCTGTCACCGATGACGACGACCTTCGCCGAGTCGACGCCGAGCGCGCGCAGGTGCTCCACCATGTGCTCGGCCTTGTGGCCGCCGGTCGCCGCGCGCGAGCCGTCGATCCGGGTGAAGTGGCCGTCGATGCCGAACTCACCGGTCTTGCGGACCAGCCGTTCGTGGCCCCACATGGACAGCAGCGACTGCGTGCGGCCCGACTCCTCCCAGGCGCGCAGGCTCGACAGCGCCCCCTCGGCGAGGCTGCACGCCTCCATCAGCCGGTGGTAGTGCTCGTGGAAGCCCGCGTCGAGCAGTTCCCACTCGCCCTCCCGGAGCGGCCGGCCGAGCATCCGCTCGTACGCCACCCAGATGGGGCGGGTGTACACCTCGCGGAAGCCCTCCGCGTCGTACGGCCCCAGGCCGTACGGCTGGAAGAGCTCGTTGGTCGCGCCGACGACGGCGTCGATGTCGTGGAAGAGTGTCCCGTTCCAGTCCCAAACAATGTGTGTCATCTCGTCTCCAGCTTAGACGCCGGGCGTGACAACTCCATGAACTCCGCGGGTCAGGTGAGCAGATCCGGGATCTCCTGCGTGGCGTACCACAGCAGCTCGTGGTCCTCCGCGCCGTCCACGACGAACTGCGCGTCGTCGTCCCCGCCGTCGGCCGCGGGCAGTGCCGCGATCGCCGCCTCCACGTCCGCTACGGCGTCGGCGTCGTCCACGTGGACCGAGGCGACCAGCCGCATCGGGATCGGCTCCAGCACCCGCACGCGGGCGCGCTCCTCCAGATCGGCGCCGGCCTTCACGGTCTCGTCGGGCACCTCGGCCGCGATCACGACCCGCCGGGCGGCCACCTCGACGCCGTCCTTGCGGTCGGCGGCCAGCATGCGCAGGGAGGCCCGGGCGGCCTCGGTCAGCGCGACGTATTCCAGCTCCTCGTTGTCACCCGAGACGTACCACTCGATCAACGGCGGGGGTGACCGCGAAGCCGGTCAGCGGGGCCGGGCCCAGCTCCCCCGCGGCGACGACGCGCGCCAGCGCGGGAATAGTGGACGGCAGATAGACGCGCATGCGTTCCTCGACTCGGTCTCTGGTTCAAGCTACAGACGGGCGTCCGCGCCGGGCTCGCGGAAGGACAGGCCGAACAGGCGCTCCATCTCGGCGATGGTCGCCGCGGGCTCGCTGTGGTGCACGCCGACCAGGCCGATCGAGCGTGCCGCCAGGATGTTCGCCTCGATGTCGTCGACGAACACGCACTGCCCCGGCTCGAGCCCCAGCAGGCCGAGCGCGTGCCGGAAGATCCGTTCCTCGGGCTTGCGCATGCCGACCTCTCCCGAGATGACGACCGCGTCGAAGAGGACCTCCCAGCCCTCACGCGAGTAGTGGTCGCCCCAGGAATTGGACACCAGGCAGGTGCCGAGCCCCGCCACGCGAGCCTGGCGGAGCATCTCGTTCATCTCCTCGACCGGCCGGAACCCGGCGAACATCCGGGTGAGCAGGCCGTCGGCCTCCGGCGGGCCGCCGTCGAGGGTCACCAGCCGGGCCGCCAGGGCGCGCTCGAACTCGAGGACCGGAATCTCGCCCCGTTCGAGCGCGTGGATCGGGTTCTCCCCGTCCGGCTCGACGCCGGCCCGGTAGGCCTGCGTGACCAGCGCGCGCATGACCTCCCGGTAGTGCCTGGGGTCGATCCGGTCCGCCTCGATCCACTCCGCGATCGACTCGGCCAGGCTCGTGGTCAGAACCCCGCCCCAGTCGATCAGCACACCCTTGAGCACCGCGCCTCCCACCCGACGTGCCTACAAATATAGGGAGTGGTCAGTCGGGCCGCTCGAACGGCTTGAGCAACCCGCCGAACCACTCGTCGATGGTGTCCGGGCCGAACGACTCGCCGGGCACCATCTCCCGCAGCGCGTCACTCACCAGCCGACGGCTCTGCCGTTCCGCGTCCTGCTGCGCCCGGCGCAGGGCCAGCAGGAGTTCCTCGGCCAGCGTCCGGCTGGGCAGGCGCATGGCACGAGGCTCGATGACGACCTCACGCACCTGGCCGTACGCCGTCGTGACGGCCTGGATCCGGCCGTCGGCCGCCCGGCCGTGGCCGGTGACGGTCTCGATCTCGCGCTGTCCGTCCTCCAGCCATGCCTCGATCTGTGCGGCCCGCTCCGCGTCCTGCTCCAGATCGTCGACCCGGTCCGCAGCATGGGGGCCGAAGGCGTCCGCTCCCGCGTCCAGCTCCTGGGCGAGCTGGTCGAACCGATGACGCACGAACATCTCGTCGAGCGGTGCGGCCAGCCCGGTCACCCTGGTCTGGGCGGCGGCGACGAGCTCGTCGGTCCGCTCCTTCGCGGCGTCCTGGGCGACCCGGATCGCCTTCGTCACCTCCGCGCTCAAGACGGCCGCGTCAAGCCGCATGACCCGCGGGTCCAGTGTGATCATGGTGACCTGTCCCCGGCCGTCGGCCCTGGCCCTCACCAGGCCGTCGGCGCCCTCCCCTTCGCCGGTGACCTGCCGGATCCCGGCCTGGACGTCCGCGAGGCCGCGCATGACGTCCTCGGCCTGGCGAATCATCTGCTCCAGCAGCTCCAGGTCGCTGCCACCCGGAAACAACAGAGACAAGCATTCCTCCACAAAAAGGATAAAAGGCGTTTACTGTGCAATTCACCCGACCGTAATTCGCCGGTCATGCTAACGTGCGGCGCATGTACGGGGAACTTGGCATCGAACACAGCGGGGTGGACAGGGCCGCCTCTCGCCTGACGGAGCACGGCGACGAGTTCGTAACCGCCCTTCAGTATCTGCGCGAGCGAGCGGGATCCGCCTCGTGGGGTGACGACGGCCTGTTCGGCGCCTTCGTGGCCGCGTACAACCGCTGCGCTCTGACCGCCGTCGAGGCGTACGCGCACCTCGGAGGGACGGTGGGCGGCACGGGAGAGGCGCTCGCGGTCGCGCGCCGTCGGGTGTCGGACGCCGAGGACGACGCGGGCCGCCAGATCGCGCGGGCGCACGACGAACAGGGACCGGCATGGGCCTGATGCCGCCGGACTGGGCGCAGCCGGTCGCGAGCCTGGTGAACTTCCCGAAGATCGACGAGGCCGACATCCGCACGGAAATCCGCCCGTGGCAGATCGTGCATTCCGGCGCCGCCTCCGGGGGGACCGGCGCGGAGGACGAGGTCAGGCGGCTGCCTGGCGTGTACCAGGGCGTGTCCGCCGGCGCGATGCAGAACAACTGGAACAAGACCGGCACCACGGAACACCTCCGCGCGGCGGTCGGCGCCGCCGCGTACGCGCCGGCGGTGCTCGAAGGCACGGCCAGCGCGGTGACCGCCACGAAGGTGGCCGTCATCACTCAGGCCGTCGCGGGCGCGACCAGGCTGGCCTCGGTCCTCGTCGCGGGCGGTCCGTTCGCCGCGGCCTCCGCCACGGCCGGGCTTCTCGCCACCCGGTACGCCATGCGGAAGATCCTCCGGGAGGCCGAGGAGGGCGCGCCCGGGTTCTGGCCCCGGCCGTCACGCGGCACGTCACCGAACCGCTGGAACGCATCCTCAAGAACACCCGTGGCCCGTTCGGAGGCGGCCCGTCCCTGGCGGGTGCGGGCGGCCCCCACGTTCCCCTGCGGGGCGCGCCCCTGCGTACGGCGGGTGAGACGGGGCCCCGCGGCGGCGTCAAGCTGGACATGGGGAGGAGCCGCAAGCCCTATTCCAGGCAGAGCGGCCCCCAGCTGTCCTCGGCGGAGCAGGCCGCGCTGGACGCGAAGAAGGCCGGTCAGCCATATGACAGAAAGGCCGCACGAGCGGCCGAGCAGAAGGTGAAGACCGGCGAGAAGCTCGACGGCGAGCGCAACGCGCAGAAGCGCGGAACCCAGTCCAACCAGAACAACCAGAACAACCAGAACAACCAGAACAGTCAGTCCAACCAGAGCAGTCAGGGCAAGAAGAAGCGCCGGTGGGGATCTTCGTGACACAACCGATCGCCAATCAAATGCACCACTTCACCCAGAACAATCCGGAGGGGATTGGACAGGACAGCGTGCCGGCGCTGCTCCGCCGGGTCGCGACCACGATCGAGGAACTGGGCCAGATCGAGGTGTACGACCTGATCATGCACAGCGAGATCACCGACGACGGGACGAACTGGCCGTCGATAACGGTGTACTTCGACTACACCCAGACCGACGAGCCGGACGAGGACGAGCCGGAAGAGGACGCGCCCGCCGTCATCTGACGGCGGCGAAGACGCGCTCCGCGATCTTGTGATGCGCGGCGGACTTCAGCGCGCCGGGGTCGGTGCGGATCGGGCCGAAGACGCCGCGCTTCTCCTTCAGCCGCAGGATCCGCAGCACCGACTCGTCGAGCCTGCGCTCGGAGATCCGGCCCGACTTCACCGCGTCGAGCACGGCGTCGTACGCCTTGGGCAGGTTCGGCGGCATGAGGAGCATGTCGGCCCCGGCGAGCACGGCCCGCACGGCGACCTCGGCGTCGCCGTACTTCTTCCGCACCCCGGCCATGTCGAGCGCGTCGGTGCTGATCACGCCGTCGAAGCCGAGTTCCTCGCGGAGCAGGCCGGTGAGGATGCGGTGGGACAGCGTCGCGGGGTCGCCGGATGGGTCGAGCTTCGGCATCACCACGTGCGCCGACATGATCGCGTCCACGTCGTGCGCGATCGCCGCGCGGAACGGCGGCGCGTCCAGCTTCCGCCACTGCGTCTTCGAGTGGGTGATGACCGGCAGGCCCGTGTGGCTGTCGACCGAGGTGTCCCCGTGGCCGGGGAAGTGCTTGGCGACGGATGCCACGCCCGCCGCGTGGAAGCCGTCGACGGCCGCCCCGACCATCGCGGCCACCTTCCCCGGGTCGGAGCCGTACGCGCGGGGCCCGATCACGGGGTTGCGGGGGTTGATGTTGACGTCGGCCACCGGCGCGAAGTCGAGCGAGATGCCGAGGTCGCGTAGTTCCTCACCGGTCGCCCTGGCGACGTCGCGCGCGTTCGCCGTCTTGCCGGTCTCCCCGATCTCCGACGCGCCGGGAAACTTGGTGACGAGGGACTTGAGCCGGGAGACGAGGCCGTTCTCCTGGTCCACGCCGATCATGAGCGCGCCTCGCCCGACCTGGCCGCCGCCTCGCGCAGGCCGGTGGTGAGCGCGGCCACCTGGCTCGCGCCGGAGACGTTGCCCGCCCAGTCGAACAGGATGACCCCGCCGGGGCGGAACTTCTCCACCACCTGCGCCGGCGTCGCCACGCCGTACCGCGCCTCGTTCTCCTTGCTCGCCGCCCCGGCCTTCTGGCCCCACACCACGATGGTGAAGAGTTGCGCGACCTTGTCGCGCAGGCTCATCGCCGCGAGCGTCCGCTCGGCCTGACCGCCGGAGGGCCGGGCCGACTGCGACAAGGACGGCGGCAGGGACGGCGAGGAGGACGGCGGAGACACGGACGCCGGCGCGGACGCACGCGGCGAGGGCGCCGGGCTCGCCGCGCCGACGCCGGACGAGCATCCGGTCACGAGGAGGGCGGCGAGCATGACGACACCGTGTCTGATTCGTGGCACGTTCTTTACCGTAGCCGCGCCTGGCCGTGACCGGGCCCGGAACCCGGTCACGGCCGGTCAGAGCGCGAGTGCGTCCAGGCCGGGAAGCTCCGCCCGGGCGGCGGCCTTGGCGGCCCGCGCCAAGGTGGCCGAGCGCGCCGCGGCGGCGGCCGCGCGGCACTGCTCGAGCGTGTGCCGCGACAGGGCGGCGCGCACCCAGGGCAGCGCGGGGGCGCCCATGGACAGCGAGGTGACCCCCATGCCGACGAGCACACAGGCGAGCACCGGATCGGCCGCGGCCTCGCCGCAGACCCCGCAGCCCTTGCCCGCCTCCGAGGCGGCCGAGGCCGCCATCGCGATCAGGTCGAGCACGGCCGGATGCCACGGGTCCTGCAGCCCGGCGACGGCGCTGACCTGGCGGTCGGCCGCGAGCGCGTACTGCGTGAGGTCGTTGGTCCCGATCGAGAAGAAGTCGACGGCCCGGATGAGGTCCGCCGCCCGCAGCGCCGCCGACGGCACCTCGATCATGATGCCCGCGCCGTCGAGCCCCGCCGTACGGCAGGCCTCGGCGAACCACTCGGCCTCCTCGACGGTGGCCACCATCGGCGCCATGACCTGGACCTTGGCCGAGACGCCCGCGGCGGCCCGGGCCAGCGCGCCGAGCTGGGCGGTCATGATCTCCGGATACCGGCGGAACATGCGCAGGCCGCGCTCTCCGAGCGCCGGGTTCGGCTCCTCCTCAGGCGGCGGCAGGAACGCCAGCGGCTTGTCGGCGCCGGAGTCGAGCGTGCGCACCACCACGCGGCCCTCAGGAAACGCCTCGAACACCGCCCGGTAGGCCTTCTCCTGCTCGCTTCCCGACGGCGCGGTCTCGCGGTCGAGGAAGAGGAACTCGGTGCGGTAGAGGCCGACGCCCTCGGCGCCGTTGGCCAGCGCGCTCTCCAGATCGCGGGGGCGCCGATGTTGGCGAGCAGGGGAACGGGGTGGCCGTCGGCGGTCGCCCCGGGGCCGGTGGCCGCCGACAGCACCGCCCGCCGCGCCTCCTCGGCGGCGCGCGCCTCGGCCACGCGGGCCGGGTCCGGCGCGAGCAGCACCTGGCCGGACGCGCCGTCGACCAGCACGGG
>NZ_MWJN01000179.1:0-8599 GCF_002027145.1 Microbispora sp. GKU 823
ATGTCCGCGATCACCACGCGAACCACACCCAGCGGAATCCGCAGCAACGCCGACACCTCGGCCACCGACCGCACCTGGCGGCACAGGGAGGCGATGGCCCGATGTTCCGGGGGCCTCGTGGACAGGTCGTAGTGCGTGGTCGTGGCGGAGGAGACCAGCGCCTCCAGCGCGAGTTGCATGCGGGGCGTCGTACGCCCGCCGGTGACGGTGAACGGGCGGACCGGAGACGCGGGTTCCTGGGGCACCGGGGCGCCGGGCTGCCGTCCCCACGGGTCCGCGCCGGGTTCCTGACCCCACGGGTCCGCACCCGGCTGCTGTCCCCACGGATCCATCCGTCACCTCCGCGGATACGACACGGCTTGGAGCTCGGCGCGGACCGCGGGGGTCAGCACCTGACCCGCCCGCTCCACCAGCAGCGTCATCTGATAGGCCACCAAGCCCAGATCGGAGTCGGCCGCCGCCAGCACCGCAAGACAGGACCCGTCACTGATCGACATGATCAGCAACAACCCCCGGTGCATCTCCACCACCGTCTGCGTCACCGGGCCGCCCTCGAACACCCGCGAGGCGCCCTGGGTCAGACTGATCAACCCGGCCGCCACCGCCGCCAGCTGATCCGCCCGGTCCTTGGGAAACCCGTGCGAGAACGCCAGAGGCAACCCGTCCGAGGAGACCACGACGGCGTGCGCCACGCCGGGCACCGAACTCACGAAATCATCGATCAGCCAGTTCAGGCCGCGTGCGCCCTGGCTCAACTCACTCATGCGCCGTCCCCTTTCGCGGTCGGGTAGCCCTCGTCCTCACTCAGTTCGCCCCTGGCCACCGCCCGGCCCTGCCGTACGCCCTGCTGCAGGCTCGCCAGCCGGCTGCGGGCCCGGTCGGGCGACAGGATCGGCTGCGAAGGGGCGGACGCCGCCGGCGCCGCGGCCGGCTCGGCCGAGCCGGGCACCAGGTTGGCCTTCGGCACCCGCTTGGGCAGACCCGAGGCGGTCGTGCCGTCCGAGGCGGGCTTCTCGGTGGCCGCCGCCGCGGCCTGCCACCCGGCGTCCATCGACGAGGTCTGCTGCCAGCCGGATCCGGTGTCGGTGGCGGGAGTGCGCCGGAACCAGGCGGACTCGACGGAGGCGAAGATCGGCAGATACTCCTCGGCGGGCGGGCCGGCCTGTGTCCCGCCCTGCGGGACCGGAGCGCCGTGTATCGGACCGGAGATCGAGATCGGCCCGGTCGACACCGGCGAAACCCCCGGGCCCAGGGGAACGGGCCCGGCCACCTTGGGCAGCGGGCCGGTGGCCGCCTCGTCCGGCACCGAGTCGAACCGGCGTCCGCGCAGCCGCGTGAGCGGGTCCTGCGCCGGAATCGGCGGGGAGATGGACGGAGGAGCCGACGAGGAGATCGACGGGGAGGGCCCGCCCCAGGACGACTGGCCGGGCTGGGAGTTCCATCCGGGGGCGAAGGCGCCCGAGTAGGACTGCTGCGCGTAGCCGGCCGGACGGCCCATCAGGGTCTCCGGCAGCAGGACCATCGCGGTCAGCCCTCCCCCGTCGTGCGGCCTGAGCTGCACCCGGATGCCGTTGCGCATGGCGAGGCGGCCGACCACGAACAGGCCCATGCGGCGGGACACCGACACGTCCACGACCGGCGGGTTCGCCAGCCTCCAGTTGGCCTGGGAGATCTCCTCCGCGGTCATCCCGATGCCGGAGTCGGTGACGGAGATCATCACGCCTCCGCCATCGATCCGGTTGCCCGAAACGACCACCCGGGTGTCGCGGGCCGAGAACGACAGCGCGTTCTCCACCAGCTCCGCCATGAGGTGGATGACGTCGTTGACGGCCTGACCGGCGATCGAGACGTCCGAGGGGAAGTTCAGCACCACCCGCTCGTAGCCCTCGACCTCCGACAGCGAGGCCCGCAGGACGTCGGTGATCTCGACGGGCTGACTCCAGCGGCGCGCGGGCTCCTGCCCGGCGAGGACCAGGAGGTTCTCACTGTTGCGGCGCATGCGGGTCGCCAGGTGGTCGAGCTTGAACAGGTTCGCGAGCCGCTGCTCGTCCTGCTCGCCCTGCTCCAGCCCGTCGATCAGGGTGATCTGCCGCTCCACCAGCGTCTGCGTGCGCGCGACAGGTTCACGAACATCGCGTTGATGTTGCCGCGCAGCCGGGCCTCGTCGCCCGCCAGCCGTACGGCCTCGCGGTGGACCTCGTCGAAGGCCCGCGCGACCTCGCCGATCTCGTCCGCCGACACGACCCCGATCGGCTGCACCTGCCGGGAGCCGGCGGAGTCGGACTCGCGCAGGCGCTGGACGAGGTCGGGCAGCCGGTGGCCGGCGATCTCCAGCGCCTCGCTGCGCAGCCGCCGCAGCGGCCGTACGACCGAGCGGGCCATGACCGAGGTGATGAGCAGGACCACCAGCAGGACGGCGGCGACCAGGATCACGTTGACCGCGGCGACCCTCTGGTCGGCCCCCTGGAACTCCACGCTGCGCGAGATCACCGAGCGGGCGAGCGCCAGGTTCACCTTGTGCATCTGGTCGCCGGTCTCGGTGATCGCGTCGAACCAGGTGTCCACCGCCTGGCCGCCCGGCTCAATCCGGCGCAGTGACAGGCCGTCGCGGGTGAGGCTCAGGGCGAGCGCGCGCAGGTATTCGGCCCGGTCGACCTTCTGGCCGGTGACGGTGTCGGAGAAGAGCTGACGCTGCGCGGGCGTGGCCTGCGCGAGGAACGCGTTGCGCTCGCTGACCTCGCGGGCCCGGGCGGCGGTGAACGCGTCGATCTCCGCGGTCTCGAACCGGTCCCGCACCAGCGCGGCGGTCAGCAGCGCCCGCTGCTTGGAGATCTCCTCCTCGGCCCGCGCGAGCGAGGCCATCGACTTGAGGCCGGCGATGACGCCCTCGTCCACCGCGCCCTGCACGGTCTCGTCGTACAGCCGCAGCGCGTCGGCGGCGAACAGCGAGTACTTGTCGATCGCCGGCAGCGCGGGAAGCCTGCTCTGCAGGATCGTGCCGCGCAGCGCGGGCAGCTCGTCGAGACGGCCGCGCAGGCGGACGAGGTCGGCGCGGCCGATGTCGCCGAACGCGTCGCCCGCGGTCTCCGCCTTCGACCGCACGCGCTGCGCGGCCGCGTCGACCGCCGCCTGCTGCTCCCGGATCAGCGAGAGCATCGTGCCGCCGCGGCGGTCCATCGCCACGTATCGGGCCGTCAGGTCGCGCTCGAGCTGCAGCTCGTGGACGAAGTCGCCGATGCCGACGATCAGTTCGGCCACGTCCTGCACCCGCTGGTACTCGGCCGCGCTGCTGATCGAGGAGGCCACCCGCAGGCCGCCCAGCGTGACGGCGACGGCGGTCGGCACCAGGATCAGCGCCAGCAGCCGGGTGCGCAGCCGCCAGTTCTTCAGCGCCAGCGGGCTGCCGGTGTCGTGCCCGGGCGGCTCGGGCTGCTCCGGTTGTTCCCCCTGGTCCGCCGCGGGCGCCCGGAGCCGGCCGGCAGCGGGGGCGGCTTCCGTTCACTACGACGACCGCTCTCGACTGTTGCCGTCCTCACTGGTGCAACCTCACGCGGTTCTTCTAGATGGGATTCGGACCTATCACTCGGGATACCTCCCACAAGACATCGGCAATTGGAGCATAAGGCGACGAGATAGACCAACCTGTCGAATCATTTGGCACGTTCCAAGCGGCGAGACTTTCGTGCGACGATGCACGGGTAAAGCCTTTCCCGAGCATCCACCGGGCGGCGAACGACATTTCCGAATGAGGTTCCGGACATGTATCGGTCCAAACCGCCACACCCCAGGTTACGGGGCATAGTGGATTTACTGACCAGTTTGGTGACATAGGACTCTTAATCCTGTTATCTCGGTTTAAGTCCAGCTACGCTTCTCGCCCGTCGCCCGGTGCCGCCATCTCCCGCCCGGGCGCCTTCACTTCCCCCACCTGAGGAGACTCCATGAGGCTGACGGGTCGCACGACCGTCATCGGCGTCATAGCAGCGTTGACACTCACCGCCTGTGGCGGTGCGGATACGGATACGACAGCGACCGGCAATAACGGACTGGAAAAAACCACCCTTAAAGTCGGCATTCTCCCCATCGCGGACGTCGCGGCGCTGTACATCGCGACGGAACGGGGTTTCTTCAAGGCCGAAGGGCTGACCGTAAAGCCCGAAATTGTGGCGAGCACTCAGGTCGCCATCCCGAAGCTGGTGAGCGGCTCGGTGGACATCACGCTCGGAAACTACTTCTCGGTGCTTTCGGCGCAGGAAGCGAAGATGGCGAACTTCCGCGTCCTTGCCGACACTTTCCAGGCCAAACCGGATGTCTTCGACATCGTGGTGAAGAAGGACTCACCGATCCAGTCGGTGAAGGACCTCAAGGGCAAGAAGATCTCGGTCGCGTCGTTCAACAGCATCGGCACGCTCGCCGTCGACTCGACCCTGCGGGCCAACGGGCTGTCCACCAAGGACGTGACGTACGTACCGGCCGCGTTCCCCGACGCGCCGGGCAAGCTGGCGTCGGGCCAGACGGACGCCGCCTGGCTCACCGAGCCGTTCCTGACCGGCGTGCAGAAGGACATGGGCGCCCGGAAGATCGCCGACACGATGACCGGCGCGATGGCGGACTTCCCGATCGCGGGCTGGACCACGACCGAGCCCACCCTGTCGAAGTACCCGAAGACGATGGCCGCCTTCCAGCGCGCGATCGTGAAGGCGCAGCAGATCGCCGACTCCGACCGCAAGGCCGTGGAGAAGGTGCTGCCGACGTACACGAAGATCACTCCTGACGCGGCCTCGATCATCACGCTCGGCGCGTACCCGTCCACGCTGAACGCGACGCGCATCCAGCGGGTAGCCGACCTGATGCTGGAGTACGGCTACCTGAAGGCCAAGATGGACGTGAACCCGCTGCTGGTGCCGATGCCGCAATGATCCTCAGCAGAGTGGCCCGCGGCGCCGCCGGCGTCGCGGTCCTGCTCGTCGCCGCAGAGGTCGCCGGCCGCACCGGCCTCCTGGACACCCAGATCATGCCTCTCGCGTCCACGGTGCTCGCGGGGGCCGCGGGGCTCGCCGCCGACTCCGAATTCCTGCACGACGTCTCGGCCACCGTGGAGGTGTGGGCAGAGGGGCTCCTGCTCGCCACCCTCCTGGCCGTACCGGCCGGAGTGCTGCTGGGCAGCCTGCCGAGGGCGGAGACGGCGCTGCGGCCGGTCATCGAGTTCCTCCGGCCGATCCCCTCGGTCGCGCTGATCCCGCTGGTCGCGCTCATCGCGGCCGCCGACGGCGCGATGAAGGTCACGGTCATCGTCTACGCCGCGTGCTGGCCGGTGCTCGTCAACACCATGTACGGCCTGCACGACGTGGACCCCGTCGCCAAGGACACGATGCGCGTCTTCGGCTTCGGCCGCCTGGCCGTGCTGCTGCGGGTGACGCTGCCGAGCGCCGCGCCGTTCGTCCTGACCGGCGTACGGCTGGCGGCCTCGGTCGCGCTGGTGGTGGCGATCAGCGCGGAACTGCTCGCCGGCGGCGAGGGCGGCATCGGCGTCTACATCGTCAGGGCCGGGTCCGGCTACCGCATCGACCTCATGCTGGCGGCCACGGTGTGGGCCGGGCTGATCGGCCTGGTCGTCAACGCGCTGCTCGTCCGGGCCGAACGCGGCCTGTTCCGCTGGCACGCCGCACGCGCGGGGGTGACCCAGTGACGATGACCGTCGCGAACGGCGGCCGGTTGCGCGGGCTCGCCCTGCGGCTGTGGACGGTGCCCGTCGTCGTCGCCGTGTGGGAGGCCGCCGCCCGCGCGGCGGAGTCGGTCTACTTCCCGCCGCCGTCGGCGATCCTGGCCCGGCTGCGCGAGCTGTGGTTCTCCGGGCCCCCGGCCCGCCTATTCCTCAGCGACGCCGCACTCGCCGACTTCCTGCCCAGCCTCGGCCGGATGTTCGGCGGCTGGGCGCTCGCCTGCCTGGGCGGGATCGCCCTCGGCGTGGCGATCGGCCGGTCGAGGACGCTGGCCGGCTACGTCGACCCGCTGATCGAGTTCGGGCGGGCGATCCCGCCGCCGACGCTCATCCCGCTGTTCGTCGTGCTGTTCAAGGCGGACGCGCGGATGCAGGTCGCCACCATCGTGTACGGCGTGGTCTGGCCGGTCTTGGTCAACTCGGTGGACGGCGCCCGCTACGTGGACCGCCTCCACATCGAGACGGCGCGGGTCTTCGGCCTGTCGCGGGCCGCGCGGCTCACCCGGGTGATCCTGCCCGCGGCGGCGCCGAAGATCTTCGCGGGGCTGCGGCTGAGCCTGTCGCTCGCGCTCATCCTGATGGTCGTCGCCGAGCTCGCGGGCAGCGCGACCAGCGGGATCGGCTACGAGCTGCTCTACACGCAGCAGAACTTCGACCTCCCGGGGATGTGGGGGACGATCGCGCTGCTCGGCGTCCTCGGCTTCCTCCTCAACTCGTCGTTCCTCGTCGTGGAACGGCGCACGCTGTCCTGGCACCGGCGTGCCGGGCGGACGAAGTGAGGTGACATCACCGTGCTCGACGTCGTCAACCTGACCCACACCTACGGCAGCGGCCCGGAGGCCCACCGGGCGCTCGGCGGGATCGACCTCAGTGTCCCTGAGGGCCAGCTCGTCTGCGTCGTCGGCCCGTCGGGCTGCGGGAAGTCGACCCTGCTGCGGTCGATCGCCGGGCTCGTACGGCCGACCGGCGGCGAGGTGCGCGTCAAGGGCCGGCCGGTCACCGCGACGCCGGACGACCTCGCCGTGGTCTTCCAGGACTACAGCAGGTCGCTGTTCCCCTGGATGTCGGTCCGCGACAACGTGGCGCTGCCGCTGCGGCGGCGCGGCCTCGACCGCGCGGCCCGCCGTACGGCGGCGGCCGAGGCGCTGGCTGCGGTGGGGCTGGAAAGCGCCGCGGCCAAGTATCCCTGGCAGCTGTCCGGCGGCATGCAGCAGCGGGTGGCCATCGCCCGGGCCCTCGCCTACCGTCCCTCGCTGCTGCTGATGGACGAGCCGTTCGGCTCCGTCGACGCCCAGACCCGCGAGGACCTGGAGGATCTCGTCCTCGCCGTACGCGGGCACCACCGCATGACGATCGTCCTGATCACCCACGACATCGACGAGAGCGTCTACGTCGGCGACCGGGTGGTGGTGCTGACCAGGGCGCCCGCCGTGGTCGCCGCCGACCTGCGGGTCGACCTGCCCGGTCCCCGCGACCAGATCGGGACCCGGGAGCTGCCCGCCTTCGTGCACCTGCGGAGCGAGGTGAGCCGCCTGGTGCGCGGCAGACCCGAGTTCAGCATGACCCCTTCACAAATCGACAAGGAGTAGTGGACGTGACAGAACCCAGCAGCGTCGTGTGGGAGCTCCTGCGCGGGGCCTACCGGGCCGCGGCGCTCGGCGCGGTCGTCGACCTCGACTGTGCCGGCCACCTGAAGGACGGGCCGCTCACCGTCGAGGAGCTCGCCACCCGCTGCGGCGCGCACGCGCCGTCCCTGGCCCGCCTGCTGCGGACGTGCGCCGCCAGCGGGCTGTTCACCTCCGTCTCCCCCGGCACGTACGCGCTGACCGACGCGGGCCGGCTGCTGGTGGACGGGGTCCCCGGGTCGCTGCGCACGGCCGTCCAGACGAACACCACGCCCACGCTCTCGTACGGCATGCACAACCTGGCCACGACGGTGCGCCAGGGACGGTCGGCGTTCGTCGAGAAGTACGGCGTGCTCTACGACCACCTGGGGACCGACCCCGAGCTGAACCGCATCTTCAACGACTTCATGACCCAGCGGTCGCAGCCGATGGCCGACGGGGTGGCCGCGAGCTACGACTTCTCGTCGGTCAAGACGCTGGTGGACGTGGGCGGCGGCCGGGGCCACATCCTGGCGACGGCGCTGCGGGCCAACCCGCACCTGCGCGGGGTGCTGGTGGAGCTGGCGCACGTGCTGCCGGACGCGCGGGCCGCCTTCGACGAGGTGGGGGCTGTCGGAGCGGGTGGAGCTCGTCGAGGGCGACTTCTTCGCGTCCGTCCCCGCGGGTCACGACGCCTACCTGCTGGGCAGTGTGATCCACAACTGGGACGACGAGGACGCGACCCGGATCCTGCGGGTGGTCCGCGAGGCCATGAGCGACGACGGCCGGGTGCTGCTGGTGGAGATAGTCCTGCCGGACGACGACTCACCGCACTTCGGCAAGGACCTCGACATGCGGATGCTCGGCCTGTTCGGGCAGGGAAGGGAGCGCAGCAGGTCGGAGCACGACGCTCTGCTGCGGGCGGCCGGGCTGCGCCTGGTCGGCGCCTACGACCTGCCGTTCCACGCCACCCTCATCGAGGCGGTCCGCGTCTAGAGCGGTGACTCCCGAGCTGGGGGCCCGCCTCAGGCGCGCCCCCAGCCGGGTACGGCGACCCGCATGGTCAGCGCGTGTTCGACGAGGGTGATCAGGGTGCTCTTGACCGACTCGCGGTCACGGGCGTCGGTGCGGACGATCGGGATGTGCGGCGCCAACGTCATCGCCTCGCGCACCTCCTCCTCGGCGTGCGGGTACTGCCCGTCGAAGCCGTTGACGCCGACGACGAAGGGCAGGCGCGCCTCCTCGAAGTAGTCCACCGCGGGGAAACTGTCGG
>NZ_MWJN01000018.1:0-108494 GCF_002027145.1 Microbispora sp. GKU 823
CGGGCGACGTGACGACGCCCCGGCTGTCGGTGGCCGGAGCGGCGGTCGGGCATGCCCAGGCCACCTGGACGGCCCCCCGACGGCACGGCGAGGACCGGTGTCATCGAGGTCTCGCCCAGCAGACATGCGGGCGAGACGGTGCGCGACGACCGTGCCGACGCGCGGTTCCGCACGGACGAGCCCTTCCCTGCGCAGCTCGGCGAGCGCCCTCGTGGCGGTGGCGAGCGCTACCCCCCACTGCGCGGCCACCTGCCGGGTCGATGGCACCCGATCGCCGGGCGCCAGCTCGCCCTCGATGATCCTGCGCCTGAGTTCGGCGGCGATCCTCGCGTACGGCGGTGTCACGTCGACCTCCTCCCTGTACTAGGACAGAACCTAGCTGTTCTAGTACAGATACTCGCCAAAATCCCAGCTTGCACGATGTGCGCGTACAGCGTACATTCACTGCACATACGGCATCCACACCCCCAAGGGAGCTTCGATGACCAACGTGCTCGTCTCCGGCGCCGGTGTCGCGGGGATCACGCTCGCCTACTGGCTGCGCCGCCACGGCTTCGCCCCGACCGTGGTGGAGCGCGCACCCGGCCTCCGCGCGGGAGGGCAGGCGATCGACATACGCGGCGTCGCGCTGGAGGTCGCCGGCCGCACCGGCGTACTCGACGAGGCGCGCCGCCTGCGCACCACCCACCGCGGCATGTCGGTGTACGACGGCGAGGGCAACGAGATCATGCGTTCGGAGGAGACGACCTACAGCAGCGGTCGGCTCGACAACGACGACATCGAACTGCTGCGCGAGGACCTCACCCGCCTGCTGTACGAGCGGACGCGCGGGGAGGTCACGTACCTGTTCGGTGACTCGATCACCGCGCTGGAGCAGGACGAGCGGGGCGTGCTGGCCCGGTTCGAGCACGCCGAGCCGCGCCGGTACGACCTCGTGGTGGGCGCGGACGGACTGCACTCGACGGTCCGGCGGCTGGCCTTCGGGCCGGAGCAGGAGTTCGTCCACCACCTGGGGACCTACCTGGCCGTGTTCGGCATGGACAACTTCCTCGGGCTGGAGGACTGGCAGGTCTGGATGCAGGACGGCGAGCGCGGATACGGGATCTTCCCGGTCCGGGGGAACACGGAGCTGCGGGTCAGCCTCGGCTTCCAGTCCGAGCCGCTCGACCATCGGGACCCCGCCCGGCTGCGCGCGGCCCTGGCCGAGGCGTTCGCGGGTGCGGGCGGGGAGACGCCGAGGGTGTTGAAGGGCATGGAGGAGGCGGGCGACTTCTACTGCGACTCGATGGCCCAGATCACCATGGACCGGTGGTCGTCGGGACGGATCGCGCTCGTCGGCGACGCCGCCTACTGCCCCTCCCCTCTGTCCGGGCAGGGCACGAGCCTCGCCCTGGTGGGCGCGTACGTGCTGGCCGCCGAGCTGGCGGCGGCGGGAGGCACGCACGAGGCCGCCTTCGCCCGCTACGAGCGGCGGATGCGGCCCTTCGTGGCGCTCAACCAGGCGCTGGCCACGGAAAACCCCGGCCGTGGGGCCTCCGAGGAATCGGTCGATCGCGCCAAGGACGCGATCTCCCTGGACGAGTGAGGGCCTTACGGCGCTTTACCCGCCGCCTACCCGGCCAGCACCCACTACGTACGTATGCCTCGAACAGGTATCGATACGGGTGTTTTCCCCCTCCCCACCCCAAGGCGCGAGAAGGCAGTCTGAAAACGTCTCAAAGAGTGCATGAGAGTCAGGGGGACCGATCATGTGCCAGCACCACCCTCAGTGCCCGCCGGCGGACGCACCCGACCGCGACGCGGCCTGTCTGATCGCCTTCCACCCGGAGCAGGGATGGGGTCTGCTCTGCAACGGCGTGGTGCTCTTCGACGACAGCGGTGAGCTCATGCCGGACGGTCGCAGCATCCCCGCTCGCGCATCTCTGGGGTGTGCCGCATGAGTTTGATCTACTGTCCCGTCCGAGACGAATCACCGTCATCCGCGTCACCGTCATCAGCACAGGACGGCCACGCGCCCGCCGTCCCGTCGCGCCGGCACTCCGCGGTCCGTCACCGCTGGGAGACGCTGCGGCAGCGGGTCGGCGACCTCGCGATCCAGCTCGTGGACGACCCCGACGTCGAGGCGGCGTCCTGGCGGCTGCCCGCCGACGCCACCGCCGCCGGGCGGGCCAGGCGGCTGGTCGGCGAGTGTCTGAGCGCCTGGGGCATGGAGAACCTGTCCGACGTGACGCGGCTGCTGGTGAGCGAACTGGTCACGAACGTGCTGTGCCACACCTGCTGCGGCGACCTCGTCGTACGGCTGTCGGCCGTCGAGGGGCTGCTGCGCTGCGAGGTGGAGGACTGCGACGGCACGATGCCCGAGATGGCCCGGCCGTCCGCCGGCGACGAGCACGGGCGCGGACTGCGGCTGCTGGACTCGCTGGCCTGTTGCTGGGGCGCGGAGCGCACCCGGCAGGGCAAGATCACGTGGTTCGAGCTGCCGGTGTACGCCCTCCGCTGACCGGCCCGCTCGTCGGGCCGCTCGCGCCGTCCGCGGCCGGGCCGGCCGGGTTGGCCGGGTTGGCCGGGCGCTCGCTCAGCCGCTCCTTCAGCCAGGAGGCGACCTGGGCGCGCGACTTGAACCCGAGCTTGTCCAGGATGTGCTCGATGTGGCCTTCCGCGGTGCGCTGGGAGATGACGAGTCTGCCCGCGATGTCCTTGTTGCTCAGTCCCTCGGCGACAAGGTGCGCGATCTCCGTCTCCCTGCGCGTCAGCGGTGCGATCCGGCCCTCGAACGGCGCGGGCGCGCGGGCGGCGGGGGTCCGCTCGCGCAGGGCGTAGGTCAGCGCCTCCTCCCGCGTCAGGGCCGCGCCCCTGGACACCTCGGCGTGGAAGGCGGTCTCGCCCAGCGCCTCTCGGGTGACCGCCTCGCACTCGTCGTGACAGCGGCTCATGTAGCGGAACTCCGCCAGCCGCGCGCCGACGGCCCGCCAGAAGGTCCGTACGACGCCGAGCAGCCGGGCCGCCCGCTCGTACTCCTGCTCGCCGGCGGCGAACCAGGCGTGGGCCTCCAGGTTCATGCCCATGCCGAGCTGGTCGCCGACCGCCGTGTTGTAGCGCAGGCTCTCGTTGTCGATCTCGCAGGCCGCGCGCATGTCGTCCCGGTGCCAGGCGTCCATCGCGAGCGCCAGCAGCGCGTACGCCCGGTGCCAGCCCTCGCCGTACAGGTCGCACAGGGCCACGCACTCCTCGGCGAGGTCACGGGCGGCCGGGCGACCGAGGAACGCGTTGGCCAGGGCGAGCCGGTTGAGTGCGAGCGCGAGACCGATGGGGTTGCCGACGGTGCGGTGGGCGGCCGCCGCCTCCTCGTATCGCCGCATGCCCGTCTCCAGGTCGCCCCCGCACACGGCCGCCATGCCGGACAGGAACGCGATATAGCCGAGCGTCACCCGCAGCCCGAGCCGCTCGGCGATCGCCGTGGCCTCCTTCAGCCGTGCGAGCGTGGTGACGCAGTCGTCCCTCAGCAGGGCGATCCAGGCGCCCGCCCACAGGGCGTGGGCCCGCACCTCGCCGGGTTCCGTCGCGGCGGCCAGGCTCCGGTCGAACCAGCCGGCGCCCTCCGACAGGTGGTAGCCGCTCCAGTGGTAGAGCAGTTCCGCGGTCATCGCCAGGCCCGTCTCGGCCTCTCCCGGCTCGCGCAGCGACCAGTCCAGGGCCTTGCGGAGGTTGGCGTGGTCGCGCTGCAGGCGTTCCACCCACGACTGCTGGGCGGCGCTGAACAGCTCCGCCCAGGCCCGTGAGGTGATCTTCCGGTAGTAGTCGCGGTGGCGCCGGTGCAGCGTCGCCTCGTTCCCTGAGGCGGCCAGCAGCTCACGGCCGAACTGCCGCACCGTGTCGAGCAGGCAGTAGCGGACCGCCCCGTCGTACTCCCGGCGGAGCAGGACCGACTTGTCGACCAGCCCCGCGACGAGTTCGAGCACGTCCTCGCGGGCGATGCCGTCGCCCGCGCACACCTGCTCGGCCGCCTCCAGGTCCAGGCCTCCGGCGAAGACCGAGACCCGCTGCCACAGCAGCCGCTCCTGCTCGGTGCACAGGTCGTAGCTCCACTCGAACAGCGCGCGCAGCGTACGCTGCCGGGGCAGCGCGGCCCGCGATCCGCCGGTGAGCAGCCGGAACCGGTCGCCCAGCCGTTCGAGCACCTGGCTCACCGACAGGACGCGCAGCCGTACGGCGGCCATCTCGATCGCCAGGGGCAGGCCGTCGAGCCGGCGGCAGATCTCGGCCACCGCCTCCTCGTTCTCCTCGGTCACCTCGAACTCGGGGACGACCGCGGCGGCCCGCTCGGCGAACAGCCGTACCGCGTCCGACTCGGCGAGCGGCGCCGCCGGATCGCCCGGGGCGGGCATCGCCAGCGGCGCCAGCTCGACGATCTGCTCGCCGTCGATGCCGAGCGCCTGCCTGCTGGTGGTGAGGACCCGAAGGTCGGGAAGCGCCCGGACCAGCGTGTCCACGAGCACCGCGCACTCGGCGAGGACGTGCTCGCAGTTGTCGAGCACGATCAGGGTCTGGCGGCCCCGCAGGCGTTCGACCAGCGCGTCGAGCGGCGGCCGGGTGGAGTGGTCGTTGACCGACAGCACCTCGGCCACGGTCTGCACGAGCAGGGCCGGATCTTCGAGCGCGGCCAGCTCGACCAGCCGTACGCCGCCGGGGAAGCTCCGGCGGACGTCCTCGGCCGCCCGCAGCGCGAGGCGAGTCTTTCCCACCCCGCCCGCGCCGATCAGCGTGACCACGTGCGAGGTCCCCAGCAGGCGCTTGAGCTCGGCCAGCTCGTGCCGGCGCCCCACGAAGCTGGTCACCTCCGCGGGCAGACCGGCCGGTTCCCCCCTGGCAACCCTCGTTCGCATCGCGGTCATGACGCCCACGCCGCCCCCGTCGTCCGGTACGCCACCACGTCGTGGCTCATACCAGCGTACAAACGCTGTCCCGCCCGACCGGGGGACCCCGGGGCGGGCTCAGCCCTTCATCCGCCGCAGGATCTGCTCGCGCCTGACCTGCAGGTCGTCGATCAGCGCCTCCTGCTGCTCGACGTTGGTCAGCAGGGCGGACCTCTCCACCATGTCCGTGGGCGCGTCCCAGCTCTGCCCGATCTCCTCACGTATCTGCGCGGTCTCCTTGCGCAGGCGCTCGATCTGGGCGTCCACCTCGTCGAGCTCCTTCTTGAGCTCCGGCTCGTCCATGCCTCACCGTCCCGTCGCGTCACTCACGTTCGTCATGGCGCGTTCGTCCACCCCATTCCACGGGGACGGGAAACTATTCGGCGACGGCGGCAGGGAGGTAGACGGTTTCCCCGGTCGCGCGGGCCCGCTGCGCGGCCGTCAGCCGGGCCACCAGGTAGGCCGGCATGAGGGAGACGGCCTGCTCCGCCGTGAAGAACCCGTAGTCGTCCAGTTCGTCCTCCTGGAGGACCACGCCCGTCCCGTCCTCGAACGTGCCGCAGTCGAACAGGAAGTGGACCAGCGGGATCGGCCGGTCGTCCAGCGGCGGCACCCACTGGACCACGAGCAGGCGGCCCACGGGCCGGGTGAGGCCCAGCTCCTCGGCCAGCTCCCGGCCGCAGGCCGCCTCGGGCGACTCGCCCTCGTCGACGTGGCCGCCCGGCCAGCCCCAGTGGTCGCGGTAGCCCGGCTTCACGAGCAGGACCCGCCCCGAGGAGTCGGTGAGGAAACCGGCCGCCGCGGCGGCCACCTTGAACAGCCCCGCGTAGAAGGCGTCCGCCGGGATCATCGCAGCTCCGATCTCATGCCCCGAGCCTAATAAGGGATGTCCCCTAGATCGCGGGGAGGAGGGCGTACGCCCAGGGCAGTACGCGCGATCTGGTCTGCACGCCCGATGTCCCGCCCGTGATCGCTCCCTAGCGTCGAAGCAGACGTAAAAGGGGAGGTCGTGACTCCTCCGCTACCTGAAGGGAGCGGCTTCTCGCTAGGCCGCTTCCGCAGCGTCGCGAAGGGCAAGCCCTGCCCTGAGAATGTTCTCGGCCGCGTTCGCGTCGGCGTGCGCCTCGTGGCCACACGCCTGGCATCGGAACTGGGCTTGGGTGAGGCGGTTGTCCTTCGCGCAGTGCCCGCACCGCGAGCGGGTGCGGGAGGTGTTGCGGGGATCAACTGCGATCAGCTCGCGACCGGCGCTTTCAGCCTTGTACGCGAGGACCCGCAGGAACACCCCCCAACCCGCGTCCAGGATGCTCCGGTTCAGCCCGGATTTGGCCGCGACGTTCCGCCCGGGGGCGTCGATCGTGCCGGACGCGCTGCGGGTCATGTTCGCGATCCGCAGATCCTCGTGCACGATCACGTCATACGCCCGGACCAGTGCCAGGGCGGCCTTGTGCGCGCCGTCCAAGCGCTGACGCCGGACCTTCGCGTGCAGCGCCGCCACTCTCGCCACCGCCTTGCGGCGCCGCTTGGACCCCCTTCTTAAGGGTGAGGGCCCGCTGGGCCGCGGCCAGACGTCCGGCGGACGCTTTCAGGCGGCGCGGGTTGTCCAGGTGGTCGCCGTCGCTGGTGGTCACCAGCGAGGCGACGCCCATGTCGACACCGGCCGCCGCACCGGTCGAGGGAAGCGGCTGCGCGGGCACGTCATCGCACGACAGGATCACGTACCAGCGGGACGTTTCCCGTTTCACGCTGATCGTCTTCACCCGGCCCCGCACCGGGCGGTGCTGGTGCACCCGAACGTGCCCAACACCCTGCAAGCGCACGAACGTCGGGTGTCCGGGCTGGGAATCCCACCGGCACCCGTCACCATCTTTGGGCCATTCGACCGTGTCGAACCAGCCCCGGCCCTTGAAGCGGGGGAACCCGGGCGTGCTTGCACCGACATTCAGCCTCGCTCGTGGAGCTTCTGCCGCGCTGGCTCGGCTGGCTGAGCTGGCTGGGCTGGCTGGGCTGGCTGCCGCGGTTGTCGCACGGCGACGACGCGGCCGAGGAGGCGCCGGAGGAGCGGGTCCCCGCCCTCGTCTGACACTCCCGTCCTCGTGCGCCGGAACGGTGACCCTACCGTTCCGGCACACGCGTCCCAGGGGTCACGCAAGGGGCAAGAAGTGCATAACGGTAAAATGTGTCCACGTGGTGCACACGGGTGAGAACAGTCGCAAAGCCCTGATCTACTGGATTGCCGGTGTGCTCGCGTACATGGTCGCGGTCTTCCACCGCCAGTCGCTCGGCGTGACGGGGATCGACGCGGCGACGAGGTTCGGGGTCGGGTCGGCGGCGCTGTCCACCCTCGCCATGCTGCAACTGCTCGTTTACGCGGTCATGCAGATCCCCGTCGGCGTCCTGGTCGACCGCCTGGGTTCCAAGCGCATGCTGCTCATCGGCGCGGCGGTCATGGCCCTCGGCCAGCTTCTGTTCGCCGTCGCCACCGGTCTGGGGGCGGCCGTCGCCGGCAGGGTACTGGTCGGCTGCGGCGACGCGATGACGTTCATCAGCGTGATCCGGGTGGTCAACGTCTGGTTCCCGCCCCGCCGCAACCCGCTGATCGTGCAGCTCACCGGCATCCTCGGCCAGTTCGGCGCGGTCGTGTCGGCCGTGCCGTTGATCACCTCGCTGCACGCGTACGGCTGGACGCCGACCTTCCTGTGGGCGGCGGGCCTGGGGGTGGTGGCGCTGGCCGCCGTCGGCCTCTTCCTGCGCGACCGGCGGCCGGAACGCGCGCCCGCGGCGCTCGGCGTGCGGGCGGCCTGGGCGGAGCCGGGCACCCGCCTCGGGATGTGGACCCACGCCGCCACCCAGTGCTCGTCCGCGGCCTTCACGATCCTGTGGGGCTATCCCTTCCTCGTGCAGGGCCAGGGCCTGTCCCCGCGTACGGCCGGCGTGCTGCTGACCACGCTCACGCTGCTGGCGATGGGCTGCGGGCCGCTGCTCGGCCACCTCGCGGGGCGTTTCCCGCTGCGCCGCTCGTGGATGGTGCTCACGATCATCGGCGCCACGGCCGGCGCGTGGACGCTCGTCCTCCTGTGGCCCGGCCCCGCCCCGTTGTGGACGCTCGGGCTGCTCATGCTGGCCCTCGCCACGAACGGCCCGGGCTCGATGGTCGGCTTCGACTACGCCCGCACGTTCAACCCGGCCGAGCGCATCGGCGTCGCGACCGGCATCGTCAACGGCGGCGGCTTCGCCGCCTCGATGTCCCTGATCGCGCTCGTCGGGGTCGTCATGGACCTGCAGAACGACTTCCGCTGGGCGTTCGCCGTGCAGTATCCGATCTGGCTGCTCGGAGCCGTACAGGTGATCCGTTACCGGACTCGTGCCCGCCGCCGCGCCACCCTTCACCCCGCCCCCGCCCCGGCCCCCGCCTGACCACGAGCCCCGCCTGCGTCGGAGCAGGTTCAGCGCCGGCTGTCGCGGCTGCTCTCCACGTCCACCGGGAGGGCCCTCCGCAGGTCCTTCATCAGCAGGAGGAGGTGCAGAGGATCGCTCGGGCTCTGCTCGAACGCGGCGAGCCGCAGGTAGAAGGCCCGCGCCGTCTCGCTCTCACAGTGGATGAGCACGGCTCGAACACCGATCTGGTCGGCCACCCGTGCCACTCTGCGGAAGGCGTCCACCACGAGTGCCCGTCCCAGCCCGATGCCCTGCGCGCCTTTGTCCACGCCCAACCGGGCAAGGATGACCACCAGCTGATCGTGACGCCCGGCCCCCTTGAGCAGCCGCGCGGGAGCCACGGCCGGGCCGACGCTTCCGGCCGCGAGTGCGTAGTAACCCACAACCCTGCCGGCCTCGATGTCACGCACGACGTAGACGCGACATCCTCCACTCGCGTGCGCTTGCAGCGCATGGCGCGTCAGCCACTCGCTCTGGGCCGGAGAACCGCAGTCGAAGCCGTCGAGGTCGTCACCCCTGGTTACGGGGGACACCGAAGACAGCTTCACGGGTTTTCGTCCAAGATCGTCGGGGTCCTCATGAGCTCGGCAAGCCCCGGCACGTCACGAGACTCCCGGGACAGGGCCGCGTCGAAGGCCTGCCATTGCTCCTCGGCAAGCCGGAAAACCGTTCGATCAGCCAGCAACTCGCGGGCGGCCGTGGTAGCCGCACCGAGAACGAACGATGAGACGGTGCCCCCGGCCAGCTCGCTCGCGTTCTCCAGCAGCCGCTTGGTCTCCGTGTCCACGCGCAGGTTGATGCGCTCCTCCTTGGCACCCACGACCAGAGCGTACGTACGTTGTGCACCTATAGCCAAGAGCTTAACAAGGAGATGAGCGAAGAGCGACCGATCGATTACTTGATGTGCACGAAGGGGTCGGGGAAGTGGGAGGGGGCGAGGACGGCGGCCCGGGCGAGGATGTCCTCGCGCGTCCGTACGGCGAGGTCGGGGTCCTCGTCGTACACGTAGGGGATCGAGGGATCGGCGACTTGGACGGGGTGGAGCACGGCGTCGCCGCTCATCACCAGATCTCCCACCTCGACGCACTGGTGGCCGGGCGTGTGGCCGGGCGTGTGCAGCACCCGGACCCCGGGCACGGGTTCGGCGTCGCCGTCGACGACGTCGAGCAGGTCCCGCAGAGGGTCGAGGATCAGCGCGCGCACCGGCTCGGCGGCCCACTCGGTCTCCGCCCGCTGCACGACGTATCGGGCGTTCGGGAAGGCGGGAGCGCCGTCCGCGACCGCGCCACCGGCGTGGTCGCTGTGCAGGTGGGTCAGCACGACGACGTCCACGTCGGCCGGGGCGGCCCCGGCGGCGGTCAGTTCCCCGCCGAGGCGGCCGGGCAGGGGCGCCCAGGTCGCGGGCGAGCCGGCGCCGCCGATCCCGGTGTCCACCAGGACCGTACGGCCCGCCGCCCGCAGCAGGTAGCAGTGGAAGTGCAGCACCCACTCCTCGCCGGGCTCGAACACCGCACCGGCGAACATCTCGGGCAGCGGCTTGCGGACCGGTTCCTTCATGGGACCCACGGCATCGCAAAGCGGGATGATCTCGACACCGGCCACGATTCTCGGCTCATGCGGCATCGCACCACGATAGAAGAGACCCGGGTTTCAGCGGGCGCCGGCCTGGACGGGCGTGTAGTCGACGTCGAGGTCGGCCGCGTAGACGGCGCGCTCGCAGTGGGCGCAGCGGTAGAGGATCGGGCCCTCGTCAAGCTCGGTACGGCAGCGCGGGCAGCGGCGGCGGGTGCGGGTCATCGCGATCTCCCCCTTCGAAAAGCTCCTTGCGCGTCCATGGAACCTCCGCCGGCTTGCCGTACTCCTGCAGCCGACTTGCCGACGGTTCGCAGTCCCGCACGGGGTGGATGATGGACGGGTGCTCGCCGACGTCATCGACCACCTCGTCTGCCCGGCCTGCCGTACGGCGGTCCACCTGGCCGGCGGGTCGGTCAGGTGCGTGCACGGCCACTCCTACGACGTGGCGCGGCAGGGGTACGTGAACATGCTCACCCGCCCGGCCGGCACGGCCGACACGCCCGCCATGGTGGCCGCGCGGGCCCGCTTCCTGGAGGCGGGCCACTACGGCCCGCTGGCCCGCCGCCTCGCCCGGATGTGCGAGGGCGCCGCCGTGGTCGCCGACGCCGGCGCGGGCACCGGTTACTACCTGGCCGCGGCACTCGGCGACGACGCGGTGGGCATCGCGATCGACGTGTCCAAGCACGCGCTGAAACGGGCCGCCCGCGCGCACCCCCGCATCGGCGCCCTGGTGGCGGACGTGTGGCGGCCGATCCCCGTCGGCGACGACCGCGTGGACGTGCTGCTCAACGTCTTCGCGCCGCGCAACGCGGAGGAGTTCGCCCGGGTGCTGCGGCCCGGCGGCTCCCTGGTCGTCGTCACGCCCGGCCCCGGCCATCTCAGCCCGCTCGTCGAGCGTCTCGGCCTGCTGAGCGTGGACGAGGACAAGGACCGCCGCCTGGAAGACACCCTGGGCGGCCACTTCACCCGCGCCGCGGAGGAGACCGAGGAGATCGCGCTCTCCCTCGGCCACGACGAGGTCGAGGCGGTGGTCGGCATGGGCCCGAGCGCCTGGCACACGCGCCCGGAGGAACTGGCCGCGAAGATCGCCGCACTGCCCGACCTCGTGCCGGTGACCGCGTCCTTCCACGTCACCCGCTGGACCGCTTCGGCTTGACACGCCCGCGTAGCGCGGTTCACGAGCGCGGGATCGCCGCGCCCCCGGTGCGGATGGTGCGGATCGCGGGGGCGACCGCCGCGACCGCCCCCAGCAGGAAGCAGATCCCGATCACCAAGGCGACCGGCCGCCATGGCGCCTCGAAGGCGAACAGCCCGGCCAGGCGCAGCAGGGCCGCCTCCAGCCCCAGCAGGCCGAGCGCCGTGGCCGCGAACCCCAGCACCACTCCGACCGCCACCACCGCCAGCGCCTCGGCCACGACGTATCGCAGCACCTGCGCCCGCGTCGCTCCCAGCAGCCGCAGACCGCCCCGCTCGGCCGCCCGGTCGGAGGCCGCCATCAACAGCGTGTTGACCAGCGCGATCACGGTGTAGCAGAGCATGATCCCCAGCACGGCCAGCAGGCCGAGCCGGCTGGCCGAGGCCTGCCTGTCGCCGGACTCCCGCACCCACTCGGCCCTGCTCACCGCGCGGGCGTTGTGGCCGCGTACGGCCTGTTCGAGCGCGGCGCGTACGTCCGGGGCCGCCGCCCCCGAGCGCGCCGTCACGTACGCGACGGAGGGCAGGGCGGAGAAGGCGTGGGCGGTCGTGACGTAGGAGTCGGCGGGCGAATCGTCCCCGAGCACGCCTGTAACCGTCAGCGTGACCGGGCTGCCGTCGGCACGCCACATGCGCACCCGCTGCCCCAGGCTCAGCTCCCACGTCCGGGAGGCGACGATCGTGTCGTCGCGCAGCCCGGCCGTCGATCCGGCGACCAGCGGGACCGACAACGCCGTGGACAGCGTGCCCGGCTCGACGGCCTGGGCGGGCCTCCGGATGAGCTGGGTGTCGCCTTCGAGCGTGTACACGCTGGTCTCGGTCTCGGTGGCGACGTCCGCGCCGGGGATGGCCCGCAGCCGCTGGACGAGTTGCCTGTCCAGTCCGGCATCCCCGTCGGGGAGCACCAGATAGTCGGCGCGTACCGGCCGGGTCCGCAGCGCCGACTTGGCGGCGTCGGTCATCGCGGCCCCGCCCAGCAGCGAGGCCGCCAGCGCCACGGTGACCAGGACAGGCGCCGCCGCGGCGGCGGTGCGCGCGGCCGAGGCCGCCGTCCCGCCCGCCACCACGACGCCGCCGGCGCCGCGCAGCCGCTCCAGCGGCGCGACGAGCAGGCGGGTGACGGGCCGCACGAAGACCGGCGCGAGCAGGCCCAGTGCGGCGATGAGCAGCATGACGATCGGCATGAAGGTCTTGTTGTTCGTGGCCGACGCAGGATCGCCGATGGCGTTCACCGCCATGCCGACCACCGCCGTGCCCAGCAGGCCCAGCCCGGCGATCCACCGGCCCCAGGTCATCGCACGGGGTTCCACCGCCGCCTCGCGCAGCGCCTCGGCGGGCCGCACCCGCCCGGCCCGCCGCGCGGCCACGGCCACGCCGGCCAGGGCGACCAGTACTCCGGTGCCGAAGGCCACCCAGGCGGGCACGGGCGACTGCGACGGTGTCAGCCACTCCGGCGCCATCCCGAGCGCGGCCAGCCGGTCGAGGATCGACGGGGTCGCCAGGGGGCCGAGGAACGCGCCCACCGCGGAGGCGGCCACCGCGACGAGGGCCGCCTCGCCGTACATCATCCGCCTTACCTGGCGCGCCGTCGCGCCGATGGTCCGCAGCAGGGCGAACTCGCGCCGCCGCTGCCCCACCGCGAACGCGAACGTGGACGAGACCACGAAGATCGCGATGAACGCCGCGAACCCGGCGGCGATGCCGACGATCGTGTTGGCGTTGTTGCGCGCCCGCTCGTCGGCCTCGCGGGACGGATCGGCCAGCGCCCGGTCCTGCCCGCTCAGCACCCGCGCCGCCCCCGCCACCGCCTTCGTCACCTCGGCGGCGGGCCGCCACAACGCGAGCGCGTCCACGCGTGGCGACAGCCGGGCGGCACGCGCGTCGGCGAAGAACACCGTGGGCTGCGGTCCCGCCGTCGTGACGCCCACGACCCGGTACGTCTCGATCCCGGTCGCGGTGACCACGGGCACCCGCGTCCCCAGCAGCGCCCGCGCCCTGGCGAGCGCGGGCTTCCGAGGCTGGGTCCCGGCACTGATCGCGATCTCGCCGTCCCCCGAGGGCGCGTGGCCCGCGACGAGCGCCTGCGGGGCCGTACGAGCGGCCGACCAGGGCCTGCCCACCGCCGCCGGCCCGTCCGAGAGCCGCGCGGGGAAGACCCGGTCCACCACCGCGCCGGGGAAGCCGGGCGACCAGGTCGTCCCCGAGGCCGCGCGGCTCGGCCAGGGGCGCGCTGCTGCCGCCCCGCCAGGTGTCCACGGTGAGCCTCTCGTCGGGCACGACCACGACGGGCGCGGCGGCGTACCGCTGCGGCCCCCGCGCCGGTGACGTGATGCTGGAGGCCAGCACCTGCCCGAGCGCGGCGATCAAGGCGGCGCCCAGCGCCAGCGCGGTGAACGTGCCCGCGAAAGAGATCCAGCGCGTACGCAGCGTGGACCAGGCGATCCTCAGCACGACGCCTCCAACTGCAGCATCCGGGTGGCGACCAGTTCGGCGGTGGGCTCGTACAGCTCGCCGTACACCCGGCCGTCGGCCAGGAACACGACCCGGTCGGCGTACGATGCCGCCACGGGGTCGTGGGTGACCATGACGATGGTCTGGGCCTGCCGGTCCACCAGCGTGCGCAGCAGGCGCAGCACGTCGCGGCTGGTGTTGGCGTCAAGGGCGCCGGTCGGTTCGTCGGCGAAGAGCACGGCGGGGCGGGTGACCAGCGCCCGCGCGATGGCCACCCGCTGCTGCTGCCCGCCCGACATCTCGGCGGGCCGGTGCCCGGCGCGCTCGGCCAGGCCCACGGCGCCCAGGCTCTGCCGCACCAGCTCACGGTCGGGGCGCCGCCCGGCGAGCCGCAGCGGCAGGCCCACGTTCTGCTCCGCGGTGAGCGAGGGCAGCAGATTGAACGACTGGAACACGAAGCCGATCCGGTCCCTGCGCAGCAACGTCAGCTTCCGGTCGCCGAGTGCGGCCAGGTCGCGGCCGTCCACGACCACCTGCCCCGCACTGGGCCGGTCCAGCCCGGCAGCGCACTGCAGCAACGTCGACTTGCCCGACCCCGAGGGCCCCATCACGGCCGTGAACGTGCCGGCGCCGAAGGCGATCGTGACGTCGTCCAGCGCCGTTACGCCGTGTGCGTAGTGTTTGGTGACCCCGATGAGATCGACCGCTTGCGTGTTGTTCACCCGGAAAACGCTAGAAACGCCGATGTCCGGGCGGTATCGGACACATGACCAGTGCTGTCACCGGACGGGTTCACCGAGTCCCTCCGGCACCGCTCACCGCCTCGGAGCACCGATGGGGCCCCGATCGCCTGATCACGGCGACCGCGTACGTGGCACACTTGCGATCCGTGTCGGTTCAGGACAGCACGGAAGCCCAGGAAAGCCGCTTCAGATCGCATCCGGCACGATGATCAAGGATGCCGGGGTGCTGTGGGGGCGTGCGGCCGATCAAGCGGTGATCGACGGCGCACTCGACCGGGCGCGTGCCGGACGCTCCGGCGTGCTCGTGGTCGAGGGCGATCCGGGCATCGGCAAGACGTCCCTGCTGGCGTACGCCGCAGAACGCGCCCAGGACATGCGCGTGCTGCGCGGCGTCGGTGTCGAGACCGAGGCGGAGATCCCGTTCGCCTCGCTCCACCTGCTGCTCGGGCACGGGCTCGACCGGCTGGACGCGCTGCCCGAGCCGCAGGCTGCCGCCCTGCGCGGCGCCTTCGGCCTGGCCTCGGTGACCAACCGGCTCCTGGTGGGCCTCGCCGTGCTGTCGCTGCTGGCCGAGCTTGCCGAGGGCGGGCCGCTGCTGTGCCTGGTCGACGACGCGCAGTGGCTCGACCAGGAGTCGGCGCAGGCGCTGCGGTTCGCGGCGCATCGGCTGCACGCCGAGGGCATCGTCATGATCTTCGCCGCGCGCGCCGGCTTCGACCCCGCCGGCCTGCCCGAGCACCGGCTGTCGGGCATCGACCAGGGCAGCGCCGCCGCGCTGCTCGCCCGCGCGGCCCCCGGGCTCGCCCCCGGCACGCGCGACCGCGTCATCGAGGAGAGCTGCGGCAACCCGCTCGCCCTGCTCGAACTCCCGCGTACGGACCTGCCCGCCTACGACCGGAGCCCGCTGCCGTTGCCCGCCCGCATCCAGCGGGCGTACGAGGCCCGCATCGCCGAACTGCCCCCGGACGCCCAGAAGGCGCTGCTGGTCACCGCGCTGACCGACGGCGGCGACCTGGACGTGATCGTACAGGCGGGTAGGGAGCTGGGGATCGCGCCCGCCGCCCTGGGCGTGGCCGAGAGGTCCGGCCTGGTCAGGATCGACGGCGGACGGGTGACCTTCACCCATCCCCTCATGCGCGCGGCGGCCTTCCGGCACGGCACCTACGATCTGCGGCTGGAGGTCCACGCGATCCTGGCGAGGCTGCTCGAACACCAGCCGGACCGGCGGGCCTGGCACCTGGCCGCCGCCGCCACCGGCCCCGACGAGACGGCGGCGCTGGCGCTGGAGCAGGTCGCGCGGCGCGCCCGGGAGCGCGACGGCAACGCCGGGGCCTGCGCCGCACTGGAACGGGCCGCCGAGCTCACCGAGGACCACGCGCTCAGGGCGGGGCGGCTGACCGAGGCCGCCGTCGCCGCCGCGGACGCGGGCCAGGCCGGCCGGGCCAAGGAGTTGGTCGAGCGCGCCGCCGCGCTGGTCACCGACCCCCGTTCCCGCGCGCGGCTCTGCGACCTGCGCGCCAGGATCGCGTTCGACGAGGGCGCCCCGCACCTGGCCCACGACCTGCTGATGGCCGGCGCGGAGGAGCTGACCGCGCTCACGACCGGGGAGGGTTCCGACGGGCAGGCGCGGCAGGACCGGATCGCGGCCGGGCTGATGCTGACCGACGCCGCGCGCAACGCCTGGCAGCTCAGCGACCCGGCCAGGGTCGCCGAGGCGGCCGAACGCCTCCACAAACTCGGCCTGCGTCCGGAGGACGGCCTCGATCCCGCCGTCCAGGCCGTGACCGGCGCGTCGGTGCTGCTGCGGCAGGGACCGGCGGAGGGGATCCCCATCATGCGCGACTTGGTCGCCAGGGGTGGCCGGATCGCCTCCGGCGCGCACACCTTCCGGATCAACGCGGCTTTCGTCGCCCCGCTCGTCGGCGACTTCAGGACCGGGCACGACATCTCGGCCGCCATGGCGGCGGAGTGCCGGACCGCGGGCGACATCGGCAAACTCCCCCTGGTCCACGTCACGCTCGCCGCCGCCGAGCTGTACCTGGGCAGGTTCAGGGACGCCGAGGCCACCGCGGTCGAGGGCCTGCGGCTCACCTCCGGCACCGGGCAGCGCAACCGGGCGGGCTACCTGGAGGGCACGCTGGCGTGGCTGGCCGCCGTACGCGGAGAGGCGGACCGGTGCGCCGAACTGGCCGCCCGCTCGCGCGACCGCTTCGACGCCAACCACATCGTCAACGGCCTGGCGTGGGCCGAGTGGGCGCTGGCCCTGCTCGACCTCGGGCAGGGCCGGTTCGCCGAGGCTCTTGACCGGCTCGACGCCGCCATGACCGGCCCGGTGCGCCACCAGATCCAGGCCGTCTACTTCGCCCCCGACCAGATCGAGGCGGCCGTACGGCTCGGGCTGCCCGCGCGCGAGCCGTTGCGCCGGTTCGAGGAGTGGGCGACGGCGTCGGGACAGGACTGGGCGCTGGCCGTCCTGCACCGCTGCCGCGCCCTGCTCGAAAGCGACTGGGAGCGGGCGCACGAGGACTTCATCGCCGCCGTACGGCTCCACGCCGGCAGCGGCCGCCCCTGGGAGGCGGCCCGCACCAGGCTCGCCTTCGGGGAGCGCCTGCGCAGGGAGCGCGACAAGGGCAGCGCCCGGCCGCACCTGCGGGCCGCGTGGGAGACCTTCGAGCGGCTGGGCGCCCGTCCGTGGGCCGAGCGCGCCCGCACCGAGCTGCGTGCCACCGGTGACACCAGCTCCCCGGCCGCCCGTACGGAAGCGCTGTCCGCGCTGTCCCCGCAGGAGCTGCAGATCGTGCGGCTGGCCGCCAGGGGTCTGACCAACCGGGAGATCGGCGCGCAGTTGTTCCTCAGCCCGAAGACCGTCAGCTACCACCTCTATCGGGCGTTTCCGAAGCTCAACGTGGCCAGCCGTGCCCAGCTCGCCGGCCTGGACCTGTCCTGACCGGCGCACCGCCCGAACTCGTGGCCCGACATCGCCTGTTTGTCAGGCATTGTCGCGTCTGGCGGGACATACTGAACCCGACCCCGTAGGAGCGCAGGGGAGGGCCGGCATGAAGGCCGAGGAACGCTGGCAGGCCAGGTTCCGGGCACCGCGGGTGACCCTGCCGACCTGGGCGCGCCAGGCGCCGCACCGCGCCGTCTACCGCGGCACCGCCTCGGGCTGCTGGGAGATCTACGCCTGGGACCGGTCGAGCGGCCAGACCCGCCAGGTCACCGACCGCCCCCACGGCACCCGGTATGGCGCGATCGACCCCACCGGCCAGTGGATCTGGTGGTTCGGCGACATACACGGCGACACGGACGGCGACGGGCACGGCGTGTGGTCGCGCCAGCCGTTCCACGGCGGCCCGGACGTGCCCCTGGCCATGCCGCCCGGCCACCCCTGCGGGCTCGCGCTCGCCTCGGACGGCACCGCGGCCGTCGGCCGCTCCTCCCGGGACGGCTTCGAGATCCTGCTGGCCAGGCCCGGAAACGAGCCGGTCACGGTGTATCGCCACGACGAGTACGCCGCGGTCGCCGACATGTCGCTCGACGGCTCGCTCATCGCCGTCAACCACAGCGAGCACGGCGACGTCCTGCACCCGGCCGTACGGGTCGTCAGGGCGAACGGCTCGACCGTCGCCGAGCTGAACGACGGACCGGGCAGGGGCGTGACCGGCGGCAGATTCGCCCCCCTCCCCGGCGACCGGCGCCTGCTCGTCCTGCACGAGCGCCGGGGCCGCCGCGAACCGCTCGTGTGGGACCCGGTGACCGGCGAGCAGCGGGAGATCTGGCTGCGGGTGCGCGGCGAGATCTCCGCGGACTGGTACGACGACGGCCGGGCGCTGCTCATCATCCACAACCAGCGGGGACGCACGGAACTGCTGCGCTACGACCTCGCCGGAGGCGGCCTCACCCCGATCGAGAGCCCGCACGGGGTGATCGAGGCGGCCGCGCCGCGCCCCGACGGCACCGTCGAGTACGCCTGGTCGAGCGCCGCCCACCCGCCGGTCGTCAAGTCGAGCAACGGCCACGTGGTCTTCAGCCCCGGGCGCACGCCGCCGCCGTCCGTGCCGCTGGAGGACATCGACGTGGAGGGCCCGGGAGGACGCATCCACGCCCTCGTCTCCCGGCCGGAGCGGGTGGCCGCGCCCTACCCGACGGTGTTCCTCCTGCGCAGCGGTCTCCCGGGGTTCGGCGGCGGCCAGGACGACGACTCGTTCCAGCCGCAGGTCGCGGCGTGGGTCGACAGCGGTTTCGCGGTGATCCGGGTGAACCACCGGGGCTCGGCCGGGTACGGCTCGGCCTGGCGCGACGCCCTGCGCGGCGAGGTCGGCCACATCGAGCTGGCCGACGTGGCGGCGGTGCGCGACTGGGCGGTGGAGCGCGGCATCGCCGACCCCGACCGCCTCGTGCTCGCCGGCACGGCGTGGGGCGGTTACCTGACCCTGCTGGCGCTCGGCACCCAGCCGAAGTCGTGGGCGGCGGGGATCGCCGCCGTGCCCATCGCCGACCACGCGGCGGCGTACGTGGACGAGGCAGAAAGCCTGCGCGCGGCGCACCGGGCGCTGCTGGGCGGCTCCCCGGCCGAGGTGCCCGAGCGGTACGCCGCGTCCTCCCCGATCACCTACGCCGACATGGTGGAGGCCCCGCTGCTGATCCTCACGGGGGCGAACGACCCACGCTGCCCGGCGCGGCAGGTCGAGCACTACGTGCGGGCCCTGGCGGACCACGGCAGGGAGGCCTCCGTCTACCGGTACGACACCGGACCGGGCACGCCGATGGTGGAGGAGCGGGTGCACCAGATGGCCGCGGCCATCGACTTCGCCGTCCGGGCCATAGGGGGTGTCTAGGGCGCGCGCAGGACGAGGATGGCCAGGTCGTCCGCGCTCGGCTCGGGCGCGAAGTCCTGCACGGCGCGGCGGATGCGCTCGGCCACCGCGCGGGCGGACAGATCCACGCACTCCTCCAGCAGCTTGGCCAGGCCGCCGTCGTCGTCGAGCAGCCGGTCGCCCGACCGCCGCTCGGTGACCCCGTCGGTCACGCCCAGCAGCACGTCGCCGGGGGCGAGCCGCAGGCTGTCCTCCTGGAACTTCGCCTCGGGGAACACACCGAGCAGCGACTGCGGCGAGGCGACGACCTCGACGAGGCCGTTCGGCCGCAGCCGCAGCGCCTCCGGGTGCCCGGCCGAGACGAGGCGGATGTCGAGGCCCTCCGGCACCACCGTGATCTGGCCGTGCAGCAGCGTCAGGAAGCGGGCGCGCTCCCCCTCCTCCAGGATGGCCTGGTTGAGCCGGCCCACGACGGCGGCCACGCCGTACCCCTCGCGGGCGAGCAGCCGGAGCGTGTGACGGGCCAGTCCGGTGACCGCGGCGGCCTCGGGCCCGGTGCCGCAGACGTCGCCGATCGCGAAGCGCCAGACCCCGTCCGCGATCGGGAACAGGTCGTAGAAGTCGCCGCCGACCTCGTTGTTCTCCCCGGCCGGCTCGTAGATGACATGGAAGTCGAGCCCGGGGGTCGTGGGCTCGTCCGGCGGCAGGAGGCTGCGCTGCAGCGCCCGGTTGGCCGCCGCCTGCTGCGCGTACAGGCGGGCGTTGTCGAGCGCGAGCGCCGCGCGCCTGCTGAGGTCCTCGGCGATCTGCATGGCCTCGTCGGGGAAGCGGTCGCGCCGGCCCAGGCACATCACGCCGAGCCGCCGCCCCCGCGCGGTCAGCGGGTAGGCCAGCGCCTGCCAGTCGCTCATCGGCAGCACGGCGGGGTCGTCGTCCCCCGGCAGCGCGATCTCCTCCAGCTCGTCGCGCATGGCGTCGATCTGCGTCTCGTCCGCGTGCCAGAGGTAGGCGGGCCGCAGCTCCCCCAGCCCGTCCTGGTCGGTGTAGACGGCGCACCAGCTCGCCAGGCGCGGCACCACGATCTGCGCGATGATCGCCGGCACCATCTCCGGGTTGAGCGTGCCCGCGAGCAGGTCGCTCGCGTCCGCGAGGAAGCCCAGCCAGCCGGGGCCGTGCGCGGCCTCGAGCAGCCATTCGTCGCTCTGCACCGGCTCCCCGCCCGGCAGTTCCAGCCGGGCCCAGCGGGTGCGCAGCGACGACGTGAACGTGACGCCCCACGTGATGGCGTCGGCCGGCGGCCCGAAGTCCTGGCCGTCCGTCTTCTCCCGCACCTCCACCTGGATGGACTCGCCGTGGTGCAGCCACACGACCTCGAAGGGCGCGTCGACGGCCTCCGCGACCAGTTCGCCCACCAGGCGTTCGGCCTCGGGGTACACCGACAGCGCGGCCCACGCCGTCATCACCTCGCGCGTGAACCGCTGCACTTCGGGTACGGCCGTCTCACCCGGCGTGAAGGACGCCGCCAGGACGGCTCGAGGGGTAGTTGTCACCACCATTGTGCTTACCACACTTTCGCCTGACCTCGGGTCAAGCAAGGGGGCCCCGCACCCCACGGAACGTGACAGACTGGCATGGAGTCCACGGCTGGACAGGCCGTATGAGGCCCAACGCCTTGGTCGCGTCAGCCCCGTCGGGGTAAAGGAGGCTAAATGTCGCCCGCCAACGCCGAGCTGGCCGGGACCGAACGGGTCTATCGCGAATCCGATCTCGTGCCCTTCCTGGAGACGCTCATCACATGGCGAGACGGCGACTTCCGCCGCCGCGTCTCGCACGCCCCGCCGGGAATCCTCAGCGAGATCCGGCTGCTGCTCAACGAAGTGGCCGACCGGCGCGAACACCTGGCCAACGAGCTGGCCCGGGTGCGCCGCGAGATCGTCAAGGAGGGCCGTTTCACCGAACGGCTGAGCCCCGGGCCGGGCGTCGGCGCGTGGGCGGAGAGCGTGGGCTCGGTCAACGACCTCATCGACGCCATCGTGACACCGGTCAGCGGCGCCGCCGACGTCATCGACGCGGTGGCCAAGGGCGACCTGTCCCGCCGGATCGACGTGGACCGCGCGGCCCGGGGCGAGGTACGCCGCCTGGGCAAGGCCATCAACGGCATGGTCGACCAGCTCTCGCTGTTCACCTCGGAGGTGACGCGGGTCACCCGCGACCTCGGCACCGAGGGCAAGCTGGGCGGCCGGGCCAACCTGCGGGGCATGTCGGGTAGCTGGCGCGACCTCACCGAGGCCGTCAACACGATGTCCGACCGCGTCTCCGCGCAGGTCCGCGACATCGCCGAGGTGACGACGGGGGTCGCGCGAGGCGACCTGAGCCGCAAGGTCACCGTCGACGCCGTCGGCGAGATGCTGGAGCTGAAGCACACCGTCAACACGATGGTCGACCAGCTCTCGGCGTTCGCCGAGGAGGTCACCCGGGTGGCCCGCGAGGTCGGCACCGAGGGCAAGCTGGGCGGCCAGGCGCAGGTGCGCGGCGTGTCGGGGGTCTGGAAGGACCTCACCGACAACGTCAACTTCATGGCCAACAACCTGACCTCGCAGGTGCGGCAGATCGCCGTCGTCTCCACCGCCGTGGCCAAGGGCGATCTGTCCAGGAAGATCACGGTGGACGCCCAGGGCGAGATCCTGGAGCTCAAGGAGACCCTCAACACGATGGTCGACCAGCTCTCGGCGTTCGCCGACGAGGTGACCCGGGTGGCCCGCGAGGTCGGCACCGAGGGCAAGCTGGGCGGCCGCGCCGAGGTGAAGGGCGTGTCGGGCGTCTGGAAGGACCTCACCGACAACGTCAACTCGATGGCCAACAACCTGACCTACCAGGTGCGCAACATCGCCCAGGTCACCACCGCCGTCGCCAACGGCGACTTCACCCGCAAGATCGACGTCGACGCCCAGGGCGAGATGCTCGAACTCAAGAGCACCATGAACACCATGGTCGACCAGCTGTCGTCCTTCGCCTCCGAGGTCACCCGCGTCGCCCGCGAGGTCGGCACCGAGGACGGCTGGGCGGCCAGGCGCAGGTGCGCGGCGTGTCGGGCATCTGGAAGGACCTCACCGACAACGTCAACTTCATGGCGAACAACCTGACGTCGCAGATCCGTCAGATCGCCGTCGTCTCCACCGCCGTGGCGCAGGGCAACCTGTCCAAGAAGATCACCGTGGACGCCCAGGGCGAGATCCTGGAGCTCAAGGACACGATGAACACGATGGTGGACCAGCTGTCCGCCTTCGCCGACGAGGTGACCCGCGTCGCCCGCGAGGTCGGCACCGAGGGACGGCTGGGCGGCCAGGCGCGCGTCCCCGGCGTGTCGGGCGTCTGGAAGGACCTCACCGACAACGTCAACTCGATGGCCAACAACTTCACCTACCAGGTGCGCAACATCGCCCAGGTCACCACCGCCGTCGCCAACGGCGACCTGACGCGCAAGATCGACGTCGACGCCCAGGGCGAGATCCTCGAGCTCAAGAGCACCATGAACACCATGGTCGACCAGCTGTCGTCCTTCGCCTCCGAGGTCACCCGCGTCGCCCGCGAGGTCGGCTCCGAGGGCCAGCTCGGCGGCCAGGCCCGCGTCGAGGGCGTCGAGGGCACCTGGAAGCGGCTCACCGAGAGCGTGAACGAACTGGCCGGCAACCTGACCACGCAGGTGCGCGCGATCGCCGAGGTGACCAGCGCGGTCGCCAGGGGCGACCTCACCCGGTCGATCACGGTGGAGGCGCCGGGCGAGCTGGCCCAGCTCAAGGACAACATCAACACGATGGTCGCCACCCTGCGCGAGACGACCAAGACCAACCAGGAGCAGGACTGGCTCAAGTCCAACCTGGCCCGGATCTCCCGCCTGATGCAGGGCCACCGCGACCTGATGGAGGTCGCCCGGCTGATCATGAGCGAGCTCACCCCGCTCGTCTCGGCCAGCCACGGCGCCTGCTACCTCTACGACGACGGCCGGCTCAACCTCATCGCCGGGTACGGCATCCAGCCGGGCTCGTCCCCCAAGCCGAACTTCGAGCTGGGCGAGGGGATCATCGGCCAGGCCGCCCTGGAGGCCAAGCAGATCATCCTGGAGAACGTGCCGGTCGACTCGATCACGGTCGAGACCGGGCTCAGCCGGTCGAACCCGGCGCAGATCGTCGTGCTGCCGATCCTCTTCGAGAACAAGGTGCTCGGCGTCCTGGAGATGGCCTCGTTCAGGCAGTTCAGCGAGGTGCACCTGGCGTTCCTCACCCAGCTCGTCGAGACCATCGGCGTCACGATCAACACGATCATGGCCAACTCCCGGACCGAGGACCTGCTCACCGAGTCGCAGCGGCTCGCGATCGAGCTGCAGGAGCGCTCCGACGAGCTCCAGCGCCAGCAGGAGGAGCTGCGCCGGTCCAACGCCGAGCTGGAGGACAAGGCGGCGCTGCTGGCCAAGCAGAACCGCGCCATCGAGATCCAGAACTTCCAGATCGAGCAGGCCCGGCGGACGCTGGAGGAGCGGGCCGAGCAGCTCGCGGTGTCCTCGCGCTACAAGTCCGAGTTCCTGGCGAACATGTCCCACGAGCTGCGCACCCCGCTGAACAGCCTGCTCGTGCTCGCGAAGCTGCTGACGGAGAACGCCGAGGGCAACCTGACGTCGCAGCAGGTCGAGTTCGCCCGGACGATCCACGACGCCGGATCGGCGCTGCTGCAGCTGATCAACGACATCCTCGACCTGTCCAAGGTCGAGGCCGGCCGCATGGACATCCACCCGCAGGCGATGTCGCTGTCCGCGCTGGTCGACTACATGGAGGCCACCTTCGCGCCGCTCGCACAGGACAAGGGCCTGTCGTTCACGGTCCAGGTCGATCCCTCCGTGCCGAACGAGCTGCGCAGCGACGAGCAGCGGCTCCAGCAGGTGCTGCGCAACCTGCTGTCCAACGCGGTGAAGTTCACCCACGAGGGCGAGGTCAGGCTGGAGGTCACCCACGCGCCGGCCGACGTGCCGTACGTGGACGAGAAGCTGCAGGGCTCCCAGGAGGACATGCTGGCCTTCAGGGTCGTGGACACCGGCATCGGCATCGCGCCGGACAAGCTCGAAGTGATCTTCGAGCAGTTCCGCCAGGCCGATGGCACGACCAGCCGCAAGTACGGCGGCACCGGCCTCGGCCTGTCGATCTGCCGGGAGATCGCCCGCCTCCTCGGCGGTGAGATCCACGTGCAGAGCGCCCCCGGAGAGGGCAGCACCTTTACGCTGTACCTGCCCCCGAACTACTCCGGGCCGCTCGCCGCGCCCGACGGCGGCGCGATCGCCACACCCCTGGAGCCGGAGGGCCGGGACGCCGAGGTGCCCGACCTGCACATCAAGGACATCCTCCCGGAGATCCCCCTCCCGACCGACCTGCCGGTCCCCCAGTACGCGCCGCTCGTGGACGGCCACGACTGGCAGGGGGACGACCCGCTGTCCGGAGCCAAGATCCTCATCGTGGACGACGACATCCGCAACGTCTTCGCGCTGACCAGCGTGCTGGAGCGGCACGGCTCGACCGTCGTGTACGCCGAGAACGGCCGCGAGGGCATCGAGCAGCTCGAACGCAACGAGGACGTGGCGCTCGTGCTGATGGACATCATGATGCCCGAGATGGACGGCTGGGCCACGACCTCGGCGATCCGCACGATGCCGCAGTTCGCCGACCTGCCGATCATCGCGCTGACGGCGAAGGTCATGCGGGGAGACCGCGAGAAGAGCATCGCGTCGGGCGCCTCCGACTACGTGCCCAAGCCCGTCGACGTCGACCGCCTGCTCGAACGGCTGCGCGGATGGCTCATGCGCGGCCGCAACGGGGGCACAGAACGAACGAGGGGCGTGCCGTCCCCAGAGTCCCGAGACTCCCAGGAGGCATGATCGATGCCTGACCGCGCCAGGGTCCTGCTGGTCGACGACCGCGAGGAGAACCTGATCGCCTTGGAGGCGATCCTCAGCTCGCTCGACGTCGTGCCCGTACGGGCCCGGTCCGGAGAGGAGGCGCTGAAGGCCCTCCTGTCGACCGACTTCGCGCTGATCCTGCTCGACGTGCGCATGCCGGGCATGGACGGCTTCGAGACCGCCGCGCACATCAAACGGAGAGAGCGCACCAGGAACATCCCGATCATCTTCCTGACCGTGGTCGACAGCGCCCCCGACTACGCCTTCCGGGGGTACGCCGCCGGGGCGGTGGACTACCTCACCAAACCGTTCGACCCCTGGGTGCTGCGCGCCAAGGTCGCCGTGTTCGTGGAGCTGTACACGATGAACCGGCGGCTCACCGAGCAGGCGGCGCTGCTGCGCGATCGCCTGTCGAACGAGTTGCCGCGCGGCGGCGACCACGCCTCCGTACTGGCCGAACTGGCCGGTCGCGTCACCGCCGTCGAGGACGAGCTACGGCGAGTGCGGGAGCTGGCGGACAAGTCCGGCGACCGGCCCCTGAACGGCGCCGTCGCCGAGCTGAGCGAGCGCGTCTCCCATCTGCGGGCCGGCTTCGACGCCCTCGGCTGACACCACGCGCCGCGACCGGCTCAGGCGCGGCCGGTCGCGGGTGGTGGGAGGACGGGTCAGCGGCGGGCGCGCTCCAGGGCGTCCCAGAAGCCGCGGCGCAGGGCGTGCCTGACCTCGTCGTGCAGCAGGAAGTCGATCGGCAGCGAGGACCCCTGCAGCAGGCGGGCCTCCAGGTCGGACGGCATCCGGGGCTTGCGGGCGAGCACGGCCTCCAGCCACAGCGCGGGGGCGTCCCGGGCGACCGACTCGCCGAAGTCGTGGCCCTCCTTGTGCGCGGCCGTCACCGCCTCGGCGAGCGTCGTGGTGCCTCCTGTCTGGATCGGCACAGGCGCGGGCTGTGGACCGGTGTACGGCCCCAGCTGGGAGGGCGAGTAGCCGGCGGGGCCGGAGCCGTACTGGCTCTGCGCCGGGCTGCTCGGCGGCGTCTGGACTCCCGAGGAGGGCGGTGAGGGCGGCGACGGCGGCGGAGTGGCGCCGGCGGGGCCGGCAGCGGACGCTCGCGGGCGGCTGAGCCTGCCGCTGCGGCAGAGACGGCTGGCCGGGCGGCTGCTGGGACTCCGGGGAGTAGCCGTTGTAGACCGGTGGAGACGGCTGCGCGGGAAGGGCCGGACGTGCGTGGGCGGCGGACGACCGCCCGCCGCTGTGTGCCCCAGTACCGTGTGAGCCCGTGCCGTGTGAGCCGGTACCGAGCGAGCCAGGGCCGTGTGAGCTCGTGTCTTGGGCGCCGCTTGCGGGGGTGCCGCCTCCTGAGGTGCCCGTGCCGTGCGATCCGCCGCTGTGGATGCCCGCGCCGGGTGTCCCCGTGGCGTGCGGTTGGGTGACGTTCGACGCCGCACCGGATGCGCCCAGGTCGTGCGACGCGCTCTGCGACGGGCTGCCGTGTGGTCCCGTCACCGGGGTCGCCCCGCCGTGGAGGCCGGTGGCGTGGCTCCCCTGCGACTGGGTGCCGTTCTGCTGCGTTCCGTTCTGCTGGGAGCCGTTGAAGTGCGTCCCGTTGGACAGCGAGCCGTTTCCGTGGGGGACGAGGCCGTTGCCGTGGGACTGGCCGTTGCCGAGGCCCGGGCCCGGGTCCGCCCCGGTGAGCATCGTGACGTACGGCCGGAGATGGCCGCTCGCGATCTCGACGAGGTCGTCGCACTCCTGCCGCAGGGTGCGCGCCGACGACCAGGCGCCGTCGGTGGCGATCTGCATGACGGTCACGCGGATGCCGAGGTCCTGCGCGTCGCTCACCACCTGGGCGAGGTCCTCGTCGCCGCTGACCACGACCGCGTCGCAGACCGCGTTGTTGCGCGCCAGGGTCATGAGGTCGCGGTGGACCTGGGCGTCCACGCCCTCACGCCGGCCCGGCCGGATCCGGCCGAGACGGAGCTTGAGCCCGGGGATGTCCGCCAGCACGTCGTGCTCGGGCGTACGGCGGCCCTCGACGGTCGCCTCGTACCAGTAGCAGCGCAGGAGCGGCAGGCCCGTGCGCTCTCTTGACAGGTTCGTCAGGAGCTGCAGCAGGCCCGGATAGTCCCAGGAGACGGCCTCGCGATGGCGGGTCCCATGGACGGCCATCGCGCCGTCTGCCAGCAAGTAGCCGGCGTCAACGAACAGCGCGCAGCGATCCACGCGACACCGCCCTTCCTACGTGGCTCTCTCAGGGTAGTCAAGGGTGTCTTCCCGCGAGGGTGATTCCCGGCGATTCAGCCCTCGCCCGCCTGGTGGGGGATCGGGACGCCCACGACCCTGGGACCGGAAGCGTTCATGCCGACCGTACCAGTTTGTCCAGGTATCGCCTCCCACCAATTTGTTATGGGGAACGTACGGGGGACATCCGCTTTCCGGCGAGACAGCAAGGGAGGATGTCAAGACCACGTTCTGGCGCTCACCACCGCGACGCCGAAGAACACGGGGTCGCGCCGGGTGGCGAGCTGGAGTGCGGGGTGGGGTCCCAGGAGGGCGTGGAGCGTGTCGACCGCGACACCTCCGGCGTCTCCCTGGCCCAGGACATCCGCCCGGCTCCGGTCCTCCCGGCCCCCGCGATCATTCATCGTGATGACCCCCGCCCTGACCCCCTCGCCGTTCCACACCATCAGGTCGATCCGCGCGGGTGCGCCGCCCGGAGCGAGGCCGTCGAGGGGGAGCCGCAGGGCCTTGTCCTCGCTCCCGACGACCGCCGCGGCGTCCAGGACCACGGCCCGTGTGTACGGCTGCCGCGCGTCCTCGGCCATCACCACCAGGCCCCAGGCCGCGTGCCGGACCGTTCCCGTACGCGCCGGGGCACCCGCGACCCACCAACGACCTCCACCCGCCGTACGGACGAAAGAGGTCACGTCGGCGAACGCCTGATAACCGGACCCGGTGGGCAGATTTCGCCGGGCGACCTCGGCGGCGTGCAGCGTCGTGTATCCCGGCATCCCCGGAGCGCGCACCCGGATGTCCTCCGCGGGAACCGCTCCCTGGCCGCCGCCGGACCAGTAGAGGCCCGCCCACAACACCTTGCCGCCGGCGGGCAGGTCGAGATCGGCACAACTGGACGTACGCGTCGAGGGGTCCCTGTCGAGGTCGACCGGCACGCTCACGCCCGAGTCCCGCTCCCGGTCGCCCGCTGCCGCTCCGCAGGGAGCGGCCGGCGCGGCGGAACTCACGAGCGCGTTGCCGACGACCCGCGCGGCGAGGCGACCGTCGGCGGCGAAGCGGGCCGCCGCGCCCGAGGCGCGCACCCCCACGGACGATTTGGCGGTGGTCTCCAGCCGCCCCGACCGTACCCGTACCGTGAAGGGCCGTCCCGCGGGCGCGTCCGCGGCCACGGCCACCTTGAGGAAGATCGCCGTCACCTCACCGGCGGCGAGCGGTCCCCGGACGCACCGCACCGCGCTCGTTGACACCCCGCTGGTTGACCCCCGGCTACTCGGCGCCTGACTGCTCGGCGCCTGACTGCTGGATACCTGGCGACCCGACGCCGCACACGACCAGCCGTCGCCGCGCCGCTTCCCGGCCGTGCGCGGTCCGCGCGCCGCCCGCCGCATGGCCCCGGCCTCCGTGCCCGCCCTGATCCAGGTAGCGGACGCCGGGCGGGAGGGTCACCGTCGCGGTGACGTCGCCGGTGGCGGCGTCGCCCGCGTTGCGCAGCCGTACGGCGACGAGCCCGGACTGACCGCGCAGCAGGGCGCCCAGCGGATCGACGGCGGCGACGAGGGCCTCCTTCGCCTTCTTCCCGTTCCTTCCGGCCTTCGGGGCTCCACTGCTGTCGCTCTGGCCCGATCGGGCATGCTCACGGGCCTCACGGCCACGTTCCCCGGCCTGCGGGCGGCCCTGTACGTCCCCGGGCCGCACAACCGGGGTGCGACCGGTGGCCGGACGGTGGGGGCTGTGGCTCGCGCCGGTCACGAGCCCGCTCCGGCGCCTGCCGCATCCCGCCCTGCGCACGGGTCTGGCCGCTCTCCTGGGTACTGCCCTGCGCGCGGGCCTGGGCGCGGGTCTGACCGCTGCCCTGGGCACTGCCCTGAGCACGGGCCTCGGCGCCGTCCTGGGCACTGCCCTGGGCGCGGGTCTGGGGGCGATGGTCCTGGTAGGGATGCCGGGAGATCTGGCCGCGCACCGGTTGCCGTTCGGGAGCCGAGCCTCCGGAGGCGTTCGTGTGGCGGGAGCCCTGACCGCGTTCGGCGAGGACGGTAGTCGTATCCGGCTCGCTCACCGGGCGTCTGTCCGCCTGCCCGTTGCTGTCCTGCCCCCCGCTGTCCTGCCCCGCACCGGTGAGACGGCCGCTCTCGCGGCCGGCGCCCGGGCGCTCTCCGCCTCCACGGCCTTGGGCGCCGGAGATCGCCGGTCGTCCGTCGTGACGTGCGGCCGGATGATCCTCGCCCGCCCTGCCGGCGCCGGGCAGCGACCCCGTGGCCTCCTGCGCCGTGTCTTCCTGCGCGGTGTCTTCCTGTGCCCTGGGCTCCTCGCGTGGCGACTGCCGATCGCCACCAGGCGTGACCCTGCCGGTGATCCCGGGCATGCCGAGCGCGATGCCCGCGCTCGGCTCGTCGGTATCGCCCCCGGCCGCCGGATCGTCCGCGGTCTCCGGCGTGGGGGAACCCACGGCCGCCCGGGACGTGTGGCCGGTGGCGGCCCGCGAACGCGAGGCCGCGCTGTCCGCGGGCTGCGGGCGGTCCAGGGCCCGCGTCCCGCCCTGTCCCCCCGAGCCGCCGGTGAAGAGCATTCCCGTCGGCTGGGCGACGAGCAGGAAGGCGGCCGTCGCGAGGGCGGCGACGGCGATGCCTCCCAGCACCGCCCGATGCGGCGTCGGCACGCTCCGCACCAGTGCGGACAACCACGCCAGCGCCGCCCGCGCCCGGACGAACGCCGCCCGCGGCAGCGCACTCACCTTCGGGCCCACCTTCGCGTACACACGCCTGGTCGCCATCCGCGCGCGGCCGTACATCGCTCTCGGCGCCGCGCCGACCTTCGCGCACGCGCGCCGGGTCGTCGTCCGGGCCCGGCCGTACGCCCCGCGGAGCAGGGCGTCCGCCCGCCCGCGTGCACGCCCCGCCGGGCCGTCCCGTCCTGGCCGGCCCGAACGGCTCCCCTCATGCGGCGGTCCGCGCGGCTCGTCAATCCCCCCATGTGATGGCGAACGGCTTCCAGTCGCGCCCGCGCCCTGCCGCTCACCCCGCCGCTCACCCTGCCGTCCGGCCCGCGTCCGCTGGTGCCGCTCGTCATGCCGCCGCCGTACGACCGTGAGCCCGCGGCGGTCGTGGTGGCGAGGTCGGCGAGATAGTCGTCCACGGCCGGGCCGGCGATGAGCTGGCCGACGACGGCCCGCAGTTCCTGCGTGAGATCGACCATCTGGAGGAAGACCGACCGGCAGTCGATGCACTCGGCCACATGGGCGTCGACCGCGCCGGCCTCCTGCTTGGGCAGGCCGTTCTCGACGTAGCGGAGGATCATGGAGAGGATCGGCCGGCACTCGGCACGGGGACCGTTCTCCAGGTGCAGCCGCACGTACGCCTCCCGCAGGCCCTGACGGGCCCTCCGGGTGAGAAGGGCCGCGGCCCTGCCCGACAGGCCGAGCAGCGGGCCCGCGTCGGCGGGCCTGCCGCCCTCGACCTCCACGTGCCACAGCAGCATGCGCCAGCGTTCCGGCAGCGAGCGGTACGCCCGGGCGAGCGGCGAGCGCTCCAGCCCGGCGAGTTCGGGGTCCACGTAGAGCGAGTCGCCGTCGGCCAGATCGGCCACTCCGGCGGCGGCGTAGCGGCGCAGCGACGCGAGGAGATAGGGCCGGAACGCGGAGGCGGGGCCGCCGCCCCGCCGCACCACCTCGAGCACTCGGGCGAAGGTCTCGACGAGGAGGTCCTCGACCGCGTCCTCGCTCTGCACGACCTGCCGGGCCAGCGACCGCGCGGCGGGCGAGTGCCGCCGGTAGAGCGTCCCGAAGGCCGCCGTGTCGCCTCCCCGCACGGCCTCAAGCAGTTCCATGTCGGTATGCCGGACTTCTCTACGCATTGCGACCTCGCGATTACGATGAGTTGCACGGCGATACATTCCGCAGTCCATGTCCTGGCTAAACCGCTGGAGCCTCTTTACTCTCAGTAGTCTTCGCACGCCACGCGCGGCCCCCGGGCCCGTACGGCCCGCACCACGGGACCGGCCGTACGCTGAGCCTCATGAGTGACCGCGAGAGACTGCTGGACGAGATCAAGAACAAGGGCATCGTGCACGGCCGGGTCGTACTGTCCTCCGGCAAGGAGGCCGACTGGTACGTCGACCTGCGCCGCATCACCCTGGACGGCGTGGCGGCGCCGCTGGTGGGCCGCGTGATGCTGGACCTCACCGAGGACCTGGACTACGAGGCGGTCGGCGGTCTCACGCTGGGCGCCGACCCGGTGGCGACGTCGATGCTGCACGCCGCGGCGGCCCGTGGCCGCACGCTCGACGCGTTCGTGGTGCGCAAGGCGGGCAAGGCCCACGGCCTGCAGCGCAGGATCGAGGGTCCGGACGTCGCCGGACGCCGGGTGCTCGCGGTGGAGGACACCACGACGACGGGCGGGTCCGTGCTCACCGCCGTGGAGGCGTTGCGCGAGGCCGGTGCCCAGGTCGTCGGCATCGCGACGATCGTGCACCGGGGCGGCGACGAGGCGCTGGCCGCGACCGGCGTGCCGTACCGCTCCGCCTTTTCGCTCACTGATCTGGGGATCGCCTCACACTGAACGCCTGCCGCTCGCCGGCCGGCCCGGGGGACCTGGCGGTTCCGTTCTCGAAGACCTGGACCGTGCTCGCGTCGTCGAGGACGACGTCGAGTTCGGGCTGGAAGTAGGACGCCTCCTCGCCCCGGGCCAGGTCCCGGTCGATGAGCACGTCGCCGCCGGGCACCCGGACGAACACGGGACACCGGTCGGCCCGGCAGACCACGCGGACGGTGGGCACGCGGGGCGTGGCGGACGCGGCGGAAGGCTCGGCGGAGGGCCGCGCCGACGGGGCGGAGGACGCGCCCGCGGCGGCCTCCTCCGAGCCGAACGTGGACAGCAGCGCTCTCGCGCCGACCACGATGACGGCGAGCAGCAGCACGACCACCAGACCGACCAGCGCCAGCCTGGCGATGCCGAGGGGATCAGACCTGTGGCGTCCCACATTCGGGAGAGTAGCGGGTGTGAGGCATATCTCAGTACTGACCGGTCACTTCTTGTGCGGCAGCACTTTCCCGCAGGTCATCCGCCGACTCCCCGTAGGCACTCGCCCACGGCCGGAGCGTCCCACCGTCGGCTTACCGGGGGGCGTGGTGGCGTCCCTTGGGGACGGCGGAGGCGGCCCGGCGGTTCTTCATGACCTCGCGCACGATCGGGATCACCGACAGAAGGACCACGACGAAGACTCCGGGAAGGATGTACTTGTCGATGCCCTCGACCTTGCTGCCGAGGAAATAGCCGAGCAGGAGCAGGGCCTCGACCCAGACGACACCGCCGAGGACGTTCCAGACGAAGAAGCGGCGCGCGTCCATCTCCAGCACGCCGGCGACAGGGTTCATGAAGGTGCGGACGATCGGCATGAACCGCGCGGCGACCACGGCCTTCGCCGGGCCGAACTTCTCGAAGTAGAACTCCGCCTTCTCGACGTGCTCCCTCTTGAACAGCCGGGAGTCCGGCTTGTCGAACATCTTCCTGCCGACCTTCGCCCCCAGGAAGTGGCCCAGCTGCGCCCCCGCGATCGCCGCCAGCGGCGCTCCGATCAACAGGGTGGGCAGTGACAGAGGCGCGATCCCGAATCCCTGTGCGGCGGCGGCGGTGCTGAAAATTCCAGCGGTCACCAACAGCGAGTCACCGGGCAGGAAGAACCCGACGAGCAGCCCCGTCTCGGCGAATACGATGGCGATGACGCCGATCGTCGCGAAGGCGCCGAGCATGCTCAGCCACCACTTCGGGTCAAGAAGGTCCAAGAGCACGTCCACGGGGCGAGCCTACCTGTCCCGGATGAGATGAGACTGAGAAGCGGCAGGGCTGTGGAAAACCGTGAATCGCGGAATCACCGCGTCTTTCCCGGCGGCCCCACATACCCGGCTTTCCCGATCGGCCCGGCCTTCGGGATACTTGCCACGCCGCATACCGTCAGAAGGAGATGACTTCGCATGCCTATCGCGACTCCAGAGGTCTACGCCGAGATGCTCGACCGCGCCAAAGCGGGCGGCTTCGCGTACCCGGCGATCAACGTGACCTCGTCGCAGACCCTGCACGCCGCGCTGCGCGGCTTCGCGGAGGCGGAAAGTGACGGGATCATCCAGGTGTCGACCGGTGGCGCGGAGTTCCTCTCCGGCACCACCGTGAAGGACATGGTCACCGGGTCGGTGGCGTTCGCCGAGTTCGCCCGTGTGGTCGCCGAGAAGTACCCGGTGACGGTGGCGCTGCACACCGACCACTGCCCGAAGGACAAGCTCGGCTCGTTCGTCCGCCCGCTGCTGGAGATCTCCGCCGAGCGCGTCGCGCGCGGCCAGGACCCGCTGTTCCAGTCGCACATGTGGGACGGCTCCGCCGTGCCGCTCGACGAGAACCTCCAGATCGCCAGCGAGCTGCTCGACAAGACCGCCGCCGCCAAGGTCGTCCTCGAGATCGAGATCGGCGTGGTCGGCGGTGAGGAGGACGGCATCGTCGGCGAGATCAACGAGAAGCTCTACACGACGCCGGAGGACGCGCTGGCCGTCGCCGAGACCCTCGGCCTGGGCGAGCGCGGCCGCTACATCGTCGCCGCCACCTTCGGCAACGTCCACGGCGTCTACAAGCCGGGCCACGTCAAGCTGCGCCCGAGCGTGCTCAAGGAGATCCAGGACGCCGTCGGCGCCAAGTACGGCAAGGAGAAGCCGTTCTCGCTGGTCTTCCACGGCGGCTCCGGCTCCGCCCTTGAGGAGATCCACGAGTCGATCTCGTACGGCGTGGTGAAGATGAACATCGACACCGACACGCAGTACGCCTTCACCCGCCCGATCGTGGACCACGTGTTCCGCAACTACGACGGCGTGCTGAAGGTCGACGGCGAGGTCGGCAACAAGAAGGCCTACGACCCGCGTGCGTACGGCAAGGCGGCCGAGGCCGGCATGGCCGCGCGCGTGGCCGAGGCCTGCCAGCAGCTCAAGTCCGCGGGCACCAAGATCAAGTAAGGGAACGGCCCGGCGGGAAATCGGAAGATCCATTCTTGTATCGATCTTCTGTTCCCGCCGGGACGCCCATACCCCTGCGGCTCCTGGACAGGTAAGACTGTGGCCATGGAATCGCACGAGAACCTCCTTGCCGGCCCGCCGCCCACCTTGCTGCCGGACAACCCCGAGGCGCGGCAGATGCTCGAGTCGGGCGCCAAGGCGGCAGACGTGGCCGCCCGCTTCCCCGCCTACTCGGCGGCCTGGGCCGCTCTCGCCGACGACTACTTCGCCGCGGGTCACGCCGTCACCTCGTACGCGTTCGCGCGCACCGGTTACCACCGGGGTCTCGACCAGCTGCGCCGCGCGGGCTGGAAGGGGCACGGGCCGATCCCGTGGGAGCACGAGCCGAACCAGGGGTTCCTGCGCTGCCTGAACGCCCTCGCCCGGGCGGCCCAGGCGATCGGCGAGAAGGACGAGGCCGAGCGCTGCGCCCAGTTCCTGCGCGACAGCAGCCAGGCCGCCGCGGAGGCGCTCACCGCGAACTCCTGAACGACCTCCTGAACGACCTCCAGGACGAACTGCCTGAACGGAGCCGTTACACACGGAGCCGTTACACGGGGTCGTACGCGGACGGCCGGGCCCGTCTCGGGACTTAAGACTCCGTTCACCGTCGGCATGCCCCTCAGGTAGTCTCTGTGTGCAAGAGGCCCCTGCCGCGCTTGCGTCAGGGGCTTTCGTCTTGGTGCAGGAGTTGAACCATGCCGGCTGTCGTTCTCGTTGGCGCCCAGTGGGGCGATGAGGGCAAGGGGAAGGCCACCGACCTGCTGGGCGGTGACGTCGACTACGTCGTGCGTTACCAGGGCGGCAACAACGCGGGCCACACCGTCGTCATCGGCGACCAGAAGTACGCGTTGCACCTGCTGCCGACCGGTGTGCTCTCACCCGACGTGGTGCCGGTGATCGGCAACGGCGTGGTCATCGACCCGGGCGTGCTGCTCAGCGAGATCGACGGGCTGGCCGAGCGCGGCATCTCCTGCGACCGGCTGCTGATCTCGGCCAACGCGCACCTGATCATGCCCCAGCACAAGGCCATCGACAAGGTCAGCGAGCGTTTCCTCGGCAAGGCCAAGATCGGCACGACCGGCCGCGGCATCGGCCCGGCGTACGGCGACAAGATCTACCGCATGGGCATCCGGGTCCAGGACCTGCTCGACCCCGGCATCCTCGGCAAGAAGATCGAGGCCGCGGTGGGCGAGAAGAACCAGATCCTCACCAAGATCTACAATCGCCGAGGGCTCGACCCGGCGAAGGTGCTGGAGGAGTACCTCGGCTACGCCGAGCGGCTGCGCCCCCACATCGCCGACACCTCACTGGTGCTCTCGCAGGCGCTCGACCAGGACAAGGTCGTGCTGCTCGAGGGCGGGCAGGGCACGCTGCTCGACATCGACCACGGCACCTACCCCTTCGTGACCTCCAGCTCCCCCACCTCGGGCGGCGCCTGCGCCGGTTCCGGCATCCCGCCGACCCGCCTGACCAGGATCATCGGCATCCTGAAGGCGTACACCACGCGCGTGGGGTCGGGGCCGTTCCCGACCGAGCTGCTGGACGAGCAGGGCGACTGGCTGCGCCAGACCGGCGGCGAGTACGGCGTGACCACCGGCCGCAACCGCCGCTGCGGCTGGTTCGACGCGGTCATCGCGCGGTACGCCACGCGGATCAACGGCGTGACCGACTTCTTCCTGACCAAGCTCGACGTGCTGTCCGGCCTGGAGCGGATCCCGGTCTGCGTGGCGTACGACGTGGACGGCGTCCGCCACGACGAGATCCCGATGACGCAGACCGACTTCCACCACGCCACGCCGATCTACGAGGAGCTGCCGGGCTGGCAGGAGGACATCACCAGCGCCAAGACGTTCGAGGACCTGCCGCCGAACGCGCAGGCGTACGTCAGGGCGCTGGAGGAGATGAGCGGCGCCCCGATCTCCGCCATCGGCGTCGGCCCGGGCCGCACGCAGACCATTCAGATTCGCTCCCTCATCTGAGGACCATCCAGATCCGTCCCCTCATCTGATGATTCGTGGCGTACGCGCCCGGAACCGGAGGGTTCCGGGCCGCGGACGGGCGAGGCGGTAAGGTACGCCGCTGTGCATGGATACGTTGAGCTGCACGGACACCGTGGAGCGCGGGGCCTGAGGCCCGAGAACACCCTGCCCGGCCTGGCCTTCGCGCTGGAGCTGGGGGTCGACGCACTCGAGTTCGACGTCGCCATGTCCGCGGACGGGCAGCTCGTGCTCACTCACGACCTGCACGTGTCCGCGGTGACCAGCGCCGACACGGGCATGGCCGTTCCCGGGGACGAGATGTTCCCCTACGTCGGCAAGCCGATCATCGCGCTCACGCTGCCGCAACTGCGCACCCTCGACGTCGGCGTACGGCTGCCCGAGCGGCCGGACGACCGCTTCGCGCTCACGCAGGTGCCGCTGCCGGACACCCGGATGCCGACGCTCGGCGCGGTGCTCGGCCTGATCGGCGCCCTCGGCGCCGACCACGTGCGCCTCCACGTCGAGCTGAAGTCCGATCCCACCCGTCCCGACCTGTGCGCCGACCCCCGCCGCTTCGTGGAGGAGGTCGTCAACGAGCTCGACCGGCACGACCGGTTGTCGAGGGCGGCCCTGCTCAGCTTCGACTGGCGGATCCTGGAGATCGCCAGGCCTCTGATCGAACGGCGGTACGCCCTGGTCGAGCGCGACACGATGACCCCCGCCTGGATGAACGGCATCCGGCTCGGCGAGGCCGGCGGCGACCTCGCGGCGGCGGCAGCGGCGGTGGGGGCGACGACGCTGTCCCCCGACCGCGTGCTCGTCGACGAGGCGCTGATGACCGGGGCGGCCCGGCAGGGCCTGCCGGTCGTGGTGTGGACGGTCAACGAGCCCGACGAGGCAGCCCGGCTGATCGACATGGGCGTGGCCGGCATCGTCACCGACTACCCCGACCGCATGCGCCGTCTCTGGAAGGCCCGCGGCCTGCCGCTGCCCGACCCGGTGACCCCGCTCCGGCCGGTCGGAGCCTGACGCACATGGGAGGAGCCCCGCCTGCGGCAAGAGGCGGGGCTCCAGGGTCACCCACAAGAATGGCTTTCACAGCCGATTACCAGCCAAGCCCATCGGACCGTGCCCGTCAAGTAGCTGAGCGTCACCCGGCCCAGCGTGTCGCCGTCACACGGCCCGTACGGGCTCACTCCTCCACGGACAGCGCGCCGGACGGACAGAGCTGCACGGCCCTGTTCACGGCGGGCGCGAGGTCGGACGAGGGCTCGGCGTCGAGCACCACGACCGTCCCGTCGTCCTCGCTCTGATCGAACACCTGGGGCAGCGTGAGCACGCACATCCCCGCGCCGATACACCGTCCGGTGTCCGCCTTGATCTTCATCGTTCCCCCAGCGACTTTCCTCACCACAGCACCGGCAGGCGGTGCACACCGTAGATCGCCATATTGGACCGCAACGGTACCTCCCGCGCGGGCACGGCCAGGCGCAGGTTGGGGAAGCGGCGCAGCAGCGCGGGATAGGCGATGCGCATCTCGATCCGGGCGAGCTGCTGGCCCAGGCACTGGTGGATGCCGTGCCCGAAGCTCAGGTGCCCGTGCGCCGGCCGGGTCACGTCGAGGGCGTCGCCGCCCTCGAACCGCTCGGGATCCCGGTTCGCCGCCCCGACGGACATCGTCACCGACTCGCCGGCCCTGATCAGGGCGCCGCCGACCTCCACGTCCTCCAGGGCCGTACGGGTCGGCCCGATGTGCACGATGCTGAGGTAGCGCAGCAGTTCCTCCACCGCGTTCTCGACGGCGGCCGGGTCGTCCCGCACGACGGCGAGCTGGTCCGGGTTCGTCAGCAGCGCGAACGTGCCGAGGCCGAGCATGTTGGCGGTCGTCTCGTGCCCCGCGATGAGCAGCAGCAGCCCGATGCCGCCGATCTCCTCGGTCGTCAGCTCCCCGCCCGCGACCAGGCCGCTCAGTATGTCGTCGGCGGGTTCCTCCGCCTTCATCGTGACGAGACCGTGCAGGTAGGAGTACAGGTCCTGCACCGCCGCCCGGACGTCCTCGATGGAGGAGTCCAGGTTCAGCAGCACCGCCGAGTCGCGCTGGAACTTCTCCCGGTCCTCGTACGGCACGCCCAGCAGTTCGCAGATCACCAGGGAGGGGATGGGCAGCGCGAAGGACTCGACGAGGTCGGCGGGGGCGCCCTCGCGCTCCATGGCGTCGAGGCGGCTCTCGGTGATCTCCTGGATCCTCGGTTCGAGCGTCTTCATCCGCCGTACGGTGAACTGCCCGGTCAGGAGGCGGCGGTAGCGGGTGTGCGCGGGGGGATCCATGCGGATGAAGAACCCCGGTGTCAGCGGCTCACGGCGGAACTCCCCGCGCTGGGGGATCGGCGAGTGCAGCAGTTCGGGGCGGCTGCTGAAGCGGTTGTCGGCCAGGATGGCGCGCGACTCCGCGTACCCCGTCACCAGCCAGCCCTCGTGCCCGTCCGCGTACGTCATCCGCTGGATCGGCGCCTCGGCGCGGCGGCGTGCCAGTTCGTCCGGCGGATCGAAGGCACGTTCCCGAGTGAGAGGATAAGTCGCCAGCCGGGGTGTCGCCTCTGTCATGACACGCTCCTGCGAGAGTGGAAACGGTCGATGTGTCGAGCGGCCCGCTCCCCCCACCTAACAACATCATCTGACATATCGCAATGACTGATTGCTCATGATTGCGGTCACGAAGCGTACGCATCCGGATCCCGCCGGCCGAACGGATGCCACGGTTGTCAGCCCGTCGTCCAAGGCCGGAGCTTGTCGGGGTTGAGTACCGCCCAGATGTGCGTGATCCGGTCGCCTGCGACGTCGAACGCCATCACCGACACGGTGACGCCGTCCTGCCGGCCCACCAGACCGGGCTGGCCGTTGACCGTGCACTCCAGAATCGTCACGCCGGGCACCGCCCTGGCCCGGTCCGCGAAGAAGCGCGCGATCTGCTCGGCGCCTTCGACCGGACGGAGCGCGGCGCCGACGAGTCCGCCGCCGTCGCCGGTCGCCGTGGCGTCGGGGGCGAGGAGGCCGATGAGGGCGTCGATGTCCTTGGCTTCCCACGCCTGTTTGAATTCCCTCACGATGCCGGCACGCCGGGCCGCCGGGGTCGCGGGGACCTGTGAGTCGCGGATGCGGCGGCGGGCCGATGAGGCCAGCTGGCGGCATGCCGCCGGGGTGCGGCCGACGATCTCGGCCACCTCGGCGAAGGAGTAGCGGAAGACGTCGTGCAGGATGAACGCGACGCGCTCGGCCGGGGTCATCGAGTCGAGCACGACGAGGAAGGCCATGTTGACGGACTCGTCGAGGGTGACCCGGTCGGCCGGATCGACCGTGGCACCGCCCGGCCGCCCGTCGATCCACTCCGCGGGCTCGGGCAGCGGCTCCGGGATCCATTCGCCCACGTAGCGCTCCCGCCGGGCCCGCGCAGAGCCGAGCATGTCCAGGCAGATGCGACTGGCGACCGTGGTCAGCCAGCCGCCGGGGGACTCGACGGCATCCTGCCGCTGCCGCGGCATGGCGTACCAGCGGGCGTAGGTCTCCTGCACGACGTCCTCGGCATCGGCCAGGGAGCCGAGGAGCCGGTACGCGAGGTTGATCAACCGGCGCCGCTCGCTCATGATCACGCTCAGGCTGGGGTCGGCCGGCCGCGTCCCGGCCCGGATGGGTTGGTCATGGTGTCGCCGACTCCCTTGGTCGCATCCGTCCTCACTCGGTTCGACGAGACATCCCGCCGAAGTGTGAGGTCGCGGCGTCGCCTCACATTCCGACGGGGTGTGTCGTCCTACCGCTGAGACCGACCCTGAGGAAGGAAACCGATCATGGAACCCGTCAACGTCGCGATCGTCTACTACAGTGCCACCGGCACCGTGCACGCCTTGGCGCAGGCCGCCGTCGAGGGCGCGGAGAAGGCCGGCGCACACGTGAGACTGCGCAAGGTCGCGGAGACGGCCCCGCCGGAAGTCGTCGGCTCCAGGCCGGAGTGGGCCGCGCACCTCCGGGACACCGCCGACGTCGCCGTGGCCGGCCTCGACGACCTGGAGTGGGCCGACGCGGTGCTGTTCGGCACCCCCAGCCGCTTCGGCAACCCGGCCGGTCAGCTCAGGGCGTTCATCGACACCACCGGCCCCCTGTGGTATCAGGGCAAGCTCGCGGACAAGGTGTACTCGGCTTTCACCGCCTCCAACACCGCCCACGGCGGACAGGAATCCACCCTCCTGGCGCTGGGGAACACGTTCTACCACTGGGGCGGCATCATCGTGCCCCCCGGCTACACCGACCCCATCCAGTTCCAGTCAGGCAATCCGTACGGCACCTCGCACGTGGCCGGTGACGGTGCACCCGGCGAGGTGTCCCTGCAGGCGGCCCGTCATCAGGCCCGCCGCGTCGTCGACACCGCGGCCTTGCTGAAGGCCGGTCGCGCCGCCTGATCGGGCACACGCGCGTCCTGGCGAGCAGGAGACGCCCGCCGACGCACGTGGGGCGGCGTCCCGGGGGGAAGGGCGGTCAGGTCAGAGCCAGCCGTTGCGGCGGAAGGCGCGGTGCAGGAGCGTGCAGGCGACGACCATGACGCCGATCACGACGGGGTAGCCGTAAACGGACTTGAGCTCGGGCATGTGGTCGAAGTTCATGCCGTAGATGCCGGCGATCATCGTGGGGACCGAGATGATCGCCACCCAGGAGGAGATCTTGCGCATGTCCTCGTTCGCGAGGGCGTTGGAGCGGGCCAGCGCGGCCTGGAGGATCGAGTCGGACAGCTCGTTGGACGCCTGGACCTGCTCGCACACGCGGGACAGGTGGTCGCCGACGTCGCGGAAGTACTCACGCATCTCGGAGGGGATGCTGCGCCGCTGGGGAAGGGCGTTGAAGGGGGTCTGGAGCGGTCCGACGGCCCGCTTGAGCTCCAGCATCTCGCGCTTGAGCTGGTAGATCCTGTTGATGTCGCGGGAGCTGACCTCGGCGAAGACGGCCGCCTCGACCTCTTCGAGCTCGGCCTGCATGAGGTCGGCGACCTGCAGGTACTTGTCCACGACGTGGTCGGCGATGGCGTGGAGGACACCCGTGGGGCCGCGGCCGATCAGCTTCGGCTTCGACTCCAGCTTCTCGCGGACGTCGCCGAGCGGACAGTGCCGCCCGTGCCGTACGGTCACGACGAAGTCGGGCCCGACGAACACCATGATCTCGCCGGTGCCGATGATCTCGCTACTCGCCGCCGACACCTCGTGGTCGAGGAACGCGACGGTCTTGAGCACCACGAACAGCGAGTCGCCGTAGCGCTCGACCTTGGGCCGCTGGTGGGCCTTGATGGCGTCCTCGACGGCGAGGGGGTGCAGGCCGAACACGTCGGCGAGCCACTCGACCTCGGGCGCGGCGGGCTCGTGCAGCCCGACCCAGACGTACGCGTCGGGCACCTCGTTGGCCTCGTTGTGCTCCCGGACCAGGCGCACGGCCTCGGGAATGCCGGCGGCGTCGACCTTCTTGCCGCCGATGTACGCGCCGAACTCGACGAGGGAGTTGCTCGGCGGCACGCAGCGGACGACCGGATCGGCGTTCACCGGCGCGGCGCCGAGGTGCGTGGACATGACGCGGGTGTGCCTGTTGATGCGGGGAAAGAGCAGAGAGGAGCGCATGGCGGTCCCTTCCCGCCCGAGCCGGCACGCTCTACGCGCGACGTGATGTCACCCCTTCATACAGGCGTGAGCTGCCCCTCGGGCTTCAGTTTCGGAGTGGTCGGGAATGCGCACGACGTACGTGCGCGAGCACGTACTGACGGGATCACCAGAATTCATCCCAGACCACCTCCAATCGCCACGAGACAGCGCGAAGCCTATCCAACCTACCACACGGCCGTTGGACACCTGTTCCAGGGTACCCGCGTCAAGTCCCACCGATCATGCACTTCTTGCCAAAAACAGCCCGAACAAACTGGCCATCGGTGTGTATCCACCCGCAAAACGGGGCATCCCCGCACGCCAGCCGTCGGGCGCCGGGCGTTACGTCGGCGTCCGTCAACCGGCGGAAGCCGCGCCGCCGTGCGGATAGGGACTCCTCATCACGCCGGAATAGGCCTCGACCGTGCCGTCGATGTGCTCGGGCAGTTCGGCCATGAAGGCGCGCAGCAGCGGGGTCGCGTTGTGCCTGGCGAGGTCCTCCTGGGAGCGCCAGACCTCGTAGAGGAAGAACCTACCGTCGTCCTGCTCGTGGAGGTGGTACTGAAGGTTGCCCACGTGCCCGCGGGACGGCTCGACCAGGTCCAGCAGGAGCTTCCGGAGAGCGTCGGCGTGTCCGGGCCGGGGAGTCAGGAATCCGTAGAGCGAAACGGGGATCTGTGGCGTCGATGTCGTCGTCATGCCCTCGACCGTAGAATGTCACATCCATGTGAGATTCAAGTCTCTCGCGTATGAGGTGCGTCACATGAAGATCGGAGAACTGTCCCGTGAGACCGGCGTGCCCGTGCGCCTTCTCCGTTACTACGAGGACCAGGGGCTGCTCGCCTCCCACCGCACCGAGGGCGGCCACCGCCAGTACGCTCCCGAGGCCCCCGCCGTCGTCGCCCGCATCCGCACCCTGCTCGCCGCCGGACTCCCCACCAGGGTCATCCGCGACCTCATGCCCTGCTTCGCCGGCGACGGCATCGAGCTCCAGGCGTGCGTTCTCGACCACCTCACCACCCAGTTGGCCGAGCTGGACTCCCGCATAGCCGACCTCACCCAGGCCCGCACCGCTCTCGGCGACATCCTCGACGCCTCCGTCCGGGCGCTCGCCCGCACCTGAGGACGTGCGACGGCCGACCGCTGCGACAATGGTCGGGTGCGCGTACTTGTCATCGGTTCCGGGGGTCGCGAGCACGCTCTGTGCCGGGCCCTGCGGCTCGACCCCGCCGTCGAAGAAGTCCACTGCGCCCCCGGCAACGCCGGGATCGCGGAAGTGGCCACTCTGCACCAGGTCACACCGACCGACGGCGCGGCGGTTACGGCGCTCGCCGAGCGGCTGGGCGCCGGCCTCGTCGTGATCGGCCCCGAGGCGCCGCTGGTCGCCGGCGTCGCCGACGCCGTCAGGGCCGCCGGGATCGCCTGCTTCGGCCCGTCGGCGGAGGCGGCGCGGATCGAGGGGTCCAAGGCCTTCGCGAAGGACGTGATGACCGCCGCCGGGGTGCCGACCGCGCGCGCGTACACCTGCACGACGGAGGAAGAGGCCGCGGCGGCGCTCGACGCGTTCGGCCCGCCGTACGTCGTGAAGGACGACGGCCTGGCCGCGGGCAAGGGCGTGGTCGTGACCGACAGCCGCGAGGAGGCCCTGGAGCACGCCGGGGCGTGCGGGCGGGTCGTCATCGAGGAGTACCTCGCCGGTCCCGAGGTGTCGCTGTTCGCGCTGTGCGACGGGACGGACGCGGTGGCGCTGCAGCCGGCCCAGGACTTCAAGCGGGCCTACGACGGCGACAAGGGCCCCAACACCGGCGGCATGGGGGCCTACACCCCGCTGCCGTGGGCGCCGGAGGACCTGTCCGAGCGGGTGATGGCCGAGATCGTGCGCCCGACCGTGGCGGAGATGGCGCGGCGCGGCACGCCGTACACGGGAGTGCTGTACGCCGGGCTGGCGCTGACCGCGGACGGCCCCCGGGTGATCGAGTTCAACGCGCGGTTCGGCGACCCGGAGACCCAGGTCGTGCTCGACCGGCTGGAGACCCCCCTGGGAGAACTGCTGCTCGCGTGCGCGACCGGCACGCTCGCCGGGCACCCGCCGCTGCGGTGGCGTGACGGGGCCGCCGTGACCGTGGTGCTCGCCGCGGAGAACTACCCGGCCGACCCGGTGAAGGGCGACCCGATCGCGGGGCTCCCGGTGACGGTCGAGGGCGCGTACGTGCTGCACGCGGGCACGACGCTGGACGAGGACAACCGGCTCGTGTCGAACGGCGGGCGGGTGCTCAACGTGGTCGGCACGGGCGCCGACGTCGCCCAGGCCAGGGCCCGGGCCTACGAGGCGCTGGAGCAGATCACCCTGCGCGGCTCCCACCACCGCTCCGACATCGCCCTGACCGCCGCCTCCTCCTGACACCTCCTGACGCTCGGCTGTCCCCGTGCGCTCCCCCTGCTTCGGGCGCACGGGAGAGCTGGGAAGATGGAACGGTGAAGCACCTGCACTCCGGTAAGGTACGCGACCTCTACGAGACCCCCGACGGGCTGCTGCTGATGGTCGCGTCCGACCGCATCTCGGCCTTCGACTACGTGCTCGAACCCGGCATCCCCGACAAGGGGGAGATCCTCACCCGGCTGTCGCTGTGGTGGTTCGAGCAGCTCAAGGACGTCGTCCCCAACCACGTGGTCTCGACCGACGTCCCGGCGGAGTTCGCCGGTCGCGGAGTGCTGTGCCGCAGGCTGCGGATGGTGCCGGTGGAGTGCGTGGCCCGCGGCTACCTCACCGGCTCCGGGCTCGTGGACTACCGCAGGGAGGGCGTCGTCTCCGGCGTACGGCTCCCTGAAGGGCTCACCGACGGGTCCCGACTGCCCGAGCCGATCTTCACCCCGTCGTCCAAGGCCCCCATGGGCGAGCACGACGAGCCCATGACGTACGAGGAGGTCGCGGCGGAGGTGGGCGAGGACGTGGCCGAGCGGCTGCGCCGGATCACCCTCGACGTCTACAGCCGCGGGGCCGAGATCGCTTTGGAACGTGGCATCATCCTGGCCGACACGAAGATCGAGCTGGGCTGGGACGCCGACGGCGTGCTGACGCTCGGCGACGAGGTGCTGACGCCCGACTCCTCCCGCTTCTGGCCGCTGGACCAATGGGAGCCGGGCCGCTCCCAGCCATCGTTCGACAAGCAGTTCGTCAGGGACTGGCTGCTGTCCCCCGAGTCGGGCTGGGACAGGTCGTCGGGTGAGGCGCCCCCGCCGCTGCCCGACGAGATCGTCGAGCGCACCCGCAGCCGCTACGTCGAGGCGTACGAGCGGCTCACCGGCGAGCGCTTCCGCGGCTGAATCACACAGGTCACACAAGTAGCCTCAAGTGACCCGTTCCCCCATCCGTTCTGGGGTAGTTCCTCCCCGAAGCTCCCGGGACAGCGGCTACTCTAGGCCGATCGTCCTCGCCGACGACTCGGCTGCCGGCTGACGGGAGTCCCCCACCCTTCCCCCGAAATAGGAGTCGAATTCATGGTCCGTTACCGCGTGCGCGGTGGCAACGTACTGCGTGGAACCGCCTTCATCCAGGGCGCGAAGAACGCCGTACTGCCCATGATCGGGGCGGCGCTGCTCGCGGCCGAGGGCCGCACGGTGCTCCGCAACGTGCCCGTCATCGAGGACGTGCGCCGGGCGGTGGAACTCGCCCAGGCCGTCGGCGCGAAGGTGGAGTTCCACGAGAGCGAGCGGACGCTCGTCATCGACGCCTCCCGCCTGACCAGCCCGGTCCTGCCCGCGGAGATCGCCCGCCGGTTCCGGGGATCGGTGCTGTTCGTCCCCGCGCTGCTCCACCGCCTCGGTGAGGCGATCATCGAGGGCATCGGCGGATGCAACCTCGGCAGCCGCAACCTCGACTTCCACTACCTGGGCTACAAGCGCCTGGGCGCGATGGTGGACGAGGGCGAGGCCGTCATCCACATCAAGGCCGGCGGCCTTGTCGGCGCTCCGCTGTACCTCGACACCCCGTCGCACACCGGCACCGAGAACCTGATCATGGCGGCCTCGCTGGCGCGGGGCACCACCGTCATCGAGAACGCCGCCCTCGAACCCGAGGTGCTCGACGTCATCACGATGCTGACCCGGATGGGCGCGCGCATTCGCGGCGGCGGCACGGGCTTCATCACGGTCGAGGGCGTGGACGAGCTGACCGCGGTCGAGCACACGGTCATGCCCGACCGGCTCGACGCGGGCGTGTTCGCCATGGCCGCGGCGATCACCGGAGGCGAGGTCAGCCTGGTCGGCGCCTCCCTGGAGCACCTCGGGGTGGTCCGGTGGAAGCTGGAGCAGATGGGCGTCGAGTTCGAGAACCACGGCGCGGTGCTCCAGGTCCGTCGCAACCGCCCGCTGCGCCCGATCAACGTCATCACCGACACCTACCCCGGCTTCGCGACCGACCTGCAGTCGCCGCTGATGACCGTGGCCTGCCTCGCGGAGGGCTCCAGCTACATCCACGAGCGCATCTTCGACGGCCGCTTCGCGCTCGCGGGCGAGCTGAACAAGATGGGGGCGAACGTCGAGGTCGAGGGCAGCCGGGCGGTCGTGCACGGTCCGACGCCGCTGCACGGCACCGAGGTGACGGCGCACGACCTGCGGTCGGGAATCGCACTCGTGCTCGCCGGTCTCGCGGCGGAGGGCGAGACCACGATCGGGTCCGGATATCTCATCGACCGCGGTCACGCCGCGCTCGCACAGCGTATGCAGGCCCTTGGTGCAGATGTGGTGCGTGAAATTTCCACTTCGGACGAGGGCTGAGTCCGGAAACCTTTACTAATGCCCTGACCAGCGGGGACCGTCCGATTTACGGAACCGCCGAGACCACCCAGAATGGTATTCCGGCAAATCTGGGCGTGACATTACGGCCTTAACCAGCGATCGTTCCAAAGAGAAGCCACAACAACGAGGGCGACGTGGGATGGGACGAACATTGGTCGAGCGCACGGAAGACACTCCGCGCGGGTCACGTCTGGGCACGGTGACACCCGACCTCACTATCGGAGTGGTGGGGTCGCACGATCTGGTCGAGCGGGTGATGCTCATGGGGCACTCGGCTGCCCCGGTGCCCTGCCGGCTGGTCGCCGCCGCGTACCGGGACGAGCAGGAGGCGGCGGACAAGGTGACCCGGCTCGGTCCGGGTGTGGACGCGTGCCTGTTCGCGAGTCCGGTGCCTTTCGAGCTCGCCCGGCGGGCCGGCGTGCTGACGATGCCCGCCACGCACGTGCAGCTCGGCGGGGCCGCGCTCGTGGCGGCGATCGCGCGGGCAGCGCTGGACGAGCGGATCGATCCGCGCCGGGTGAGCCTCGACGTGCTCGGCCGGCCGGACATCGACGAGGCGTACAGCGACCTCAACCTCTCCTCGGGCGAGGTGCACAGCCGTGACGAGCCGGGCCCGGTCGGTACGATCACGGCCTTCCACGAGCGGCTGTTCCGCCAGGGGGCCACGACGGGCGCGCTCACGTGCGTCCAGGGCGTGGCCGACCGGCTGAGCGCCGCCGGGGTGCCGGTGGTGCCGATCCGGCCGACCTCCGCGGCCGTCCGTACGGCACTGCACACGGCGGCGCTGCTCGGCGCCCGGCACCGGCTGGAGGAGTCGCAGCTCACGGTCGTGCTGGTCGAGGTGCCGACGCTGCGCGAGCCGGTACGGCGGGCCGCGCCGCGTTACTGGCGCGACGAGCTGCGGCTGTCGCTGCACCGCCTGCTGGTGCAGGAGGCCAACCGGATCAACGCGAGCGTGTGGCCGATCGACGACCACAGCTACCTCGTGGTGGCGACGAAGGGCTCGATCGCGACGGCCACGGACGGGTTCCGGGTGCTGCCGTTCGCCGCGCGGATCCGCGAGGAGCTGGGCCTGGCCGTCGAGGTGGGTGTGGGGATGGGCCGCACCACGCACGAGGCCGAGACGCACGCGAGGGGCGCGCTCGCCCGCACTCAGGGCGGCAAGCAGCCGCAGGGCTTCGCGGTGGACCGGGAGGGCCGCGCACTGGTGCCGCCGCCCCGGATGCCGCCCCAGCCGGGCGGGCCGGTGAAGCCCAAGGGGGTCGAGGTGCTGGCGCGCCTGGCCGCCAAGCTGGAGGGCGGGGACACGGTCGTGGACGCGGAGGGCGCCGGGCGCATGCTCGGAGTGACCCCGCGCACGGCCAGGCGGTTGCTGCGCACGCTGGTTGACGAGGGACTCGCGTGGCCGCTCCCGCCCAACCGCACCCCCCAGCCCGGCCGGCCGCGACAGCTCTACCGGCTGATCGTGGAGAAGCTGAACCGGTAATCACCGTCCATAAGCGACAGGTCTATTGTCATGACCTATGGAACGAAACGGTCATGACGTACGGGTGTGGCTGGCGCTGGCGGCCGTGTACGTGGTGTGGGGCTCGACGTACCTCGGCATCGCGATCGCCATCCGGACCCTTCCGCCGATGACGAGCGGCGGGCTCCGTTTCGTCGCGGCGGCGCTGGTCCTCGGCACGGTCCTGCTCGTCAGGGCCGTGCCGTTCCGGATGACGTGGCGGCAGTTCGGCGGCGCCGCGCTGGTCGGACTCCTGCTTCTCGCCGGAGGCAACGGCATGGTCGCCGTGGCCGAGCAGCACATCTCCAGCGGCCTGGCCGCGCTGCTCGTCGCCTCCACCCCGCTGTGGCTGATCGTGCTCAGGACGGTCTTCAGGGACCGGCCGCACGTGCTGACGCTGGCCGGCGTGCTGGTGGGCTTCGCCGGAGTCGCCTTCCTCTCGCTCCGGGGCGGCGGCGCGTCCGGCAGCGGGGTGGGCATCACCGTGGTGCTGCTGGGCTCGCTGTCGTGGTCGGTGGGGTCGTTCATCTCCCCGCGGATCCCGATGCCGGCCAACCCCTTCGTGGCCAGCACGGTCGAGATGGCGGTGGGCGGCGGCGCACTGCTGGTCATGGGCCTCGTGCAGGGCGAGCGGCTGCACGTCGGCGCGGTGAGCGGGCAGTCGTGGGCGGCCCTGGCCTACCTGGTGCTGGTGGGTTCCCTGGTGGGCTTCACCTCGTACATCTGGCTGCTCGGCCACGCGCCGATCTCGCTCGTGTCCACCTACGCGTACGTGAACCCGGTGGTGGCGGTGATCCTCGGGATGGCGGTCCTGTCCGAGCCGGTCACCGCGGCCATGCTCGTGGCGGGAGCCCTGATCGTCGTGGGGGTCGCGCTGGTGGTCTCCACCGAGCGCCGTGGCCGGACCGCGACGCCGGCGGCGGAGGCAACCCCCGCGGATTCCGGACGCGTCGCGGCGTCCCGGCCGACCACCGAATCGTGAAACCGAACCGGCTCGATGAAGCGCGAGAGCGAGACCGGTAATTCGAGGCCGTGACCGAATCGGCCGATTGATTTCGCTGCGATCCGCCGATTATCCCGCGATATTCGCATTGGTAAATCCACGGGCCCCGCGCGCCTCGCGGAGCCGGCAGCGGTCGGCCGAAGCGGCAGAGATCTACCGTCAACCACAATCCACTCACGACAGCAGAAACCACGTAGACAACTATCCATCGGACCCGGATGGGTTCACTGACCGCTTTGCGAGGAGCCGCGGATGTTCGAGAAGCTCACCGACCGAGCTCGACGTGTCGTCGCCCTGTCCCAAACCGAGGCCAGGATGCTCGACCACGACTCCATCGGCACCGAGCACATCCTCCTCGGTCTGATCCACGAGGGTGAGGGCGTGGCCGCCCAGGTTCTCCTGGGCCTGGGCCTGACCCTCGAGGACGCGCGCCTCCAGGTCAAGGAGATCGTCGGACACCGCCGGCACGCCACGCCGGAGCCCCTTCCGTTCACCCCGTCGGCCGGCGAGGTCCTCCGGATGTCGAACCAGGAGTCCGAGCAGCGCGGCCTCGACTACATCGGCACCGAGCACATCCTGCTCGCGCTCGTCCGCGATCGCGAGAGCGTGGCGGCCCAGGTCCTGGTCAAGCGTGGCGCCGACCTCGACCAGGTGAGGCGGATCACGGACGAGCTCGTCCAGCAGTACCTGGCCCGTTAGGACGCCTGCCGGAACGCCTCGGCGGCGGCGAGGAAGACGTCGTTGGCCTCGCGGTCGCCGATGGAGATCCGGGCGCCCTCCCCGTCGAACGGGCGCACGGCGACGCCCACGGCCGCGCACTTCGCGGCGAACTCCATCGTCCGCTCGCCGAGGCGCAGCCAGACGAAGTTGGCCTCGGTGGGCGGGACGGTCCAGCCCTGCGACAGCAGTGCCTCCCTGACGCGGGTGCGCTCCTTGATCACGGTCTCGACCCGCTCCTGCAACTCGTCCTCGGCGTGCAAGGACGCGATCGCGGCGGCCTGGGCGAGGTGGTTGACCGCGAAGGGCAGCAGCGTCTTGCGGACGGCGGCGGCCACCGGCTCGTGCCCGATGAGGTAGCCGACCCGCAGCCCCGCCAGGCCGTACGCCTTGGAGAACGTGCGCAGGACGGCGACGTTGGGGCGCTCGCGGTAGAGCGTGAGGCCGTCCGGCACGTCCGCGTCCCTGACGTACTCCCGGTAGGCCTCGTCGAGGACGACGGTGACGTTCTCGGGCACGCGGTCGAGGAACCGCACGAGCTCGTCGGCCCGGTTCACCGTGCCGGTCGGGTTGTTGGGGTTGCACACGAAGACCAGGCGCGTCTCCGGCGTGATGGCGTCGGCCATGGCGTCGAGGTCGTGCGTCTCGTCGCGCAGCGGCACCTCGACCGCGTTGGCGCCCGAGAGGCCGACCAGCAGCGGGTAGGCCTCGAACGAGCGCCAGGCGTACACCACGTCGGCGCCGGGCTCGCCGACCGCCTCCAGGATCTGCTGGGCGACCGCCACAGATCCGGCGCCCAGCGCGACATGGTCGTACGGCACGCCGAACCGCTCGGCGAGCGTCTCGGTGAGCCGGACCGCGCCGGGGTCGGGGTAGCGGTGGACCTCCGTGGCCGCCCGCGCGATCGCCTCCACCACCGACGGCAGGGGTCCGAAGGGGCTCTCGTTGGAGGACAGCTTGTAGGACCGGCCGTCCGGGGAGACCACGGCCTTGCCCGGCTTGTAGGCCGGCATGGTGTCGAGGATCGAGCGGAATCGAGGCATGTCCTAACGATAGGAGATCCGCCTGTTCGCGCGGCACCCCGCACACCCCCTGTGGATGACGCGCCGGCCCTACTTGTAGTAGGCGTAGAGCGTCTTCCAGGTGCCGGCGTACTGGCAGTTGAGGGACGGCTTGGCGGCCTTGGTCTCGGAGCAGGTCTTGAGCTCGACCTCGCCGACGTTCCTGACGGTGAAGGCGAAGGTCTTCTTCGCGCCGTACGAGCAGGTGCGGTAGTTGCGGTAGGCCAGGTGCGGCTGGTTGGCGGCGTCGAAGTAGCTGACGCGGAACAGGGCCCAGCCGCAGGTGGACGCTTTGTGGGTCAGGCTGGTGACACTGCCGGTGACCTTGACGTACGGCGCGGGCCTGCTCGGGTCGTCCTTGGCCGCGGCGGTCAGCGAGCCGCTCACCTTGGCCGTCGACCCGGCCGCGTAGTAAGGGCCCCAGGGCTTGGGCGCGGCGGCCTGGGCCGCCGTGGCGGTGGCGAGCGGGGCGAGGGCGAGGATGCCGGCCGCGAGCGGGATGCCTGCCAGGGAGCGGGTGAGGGTCATGGCTGGGGTCCTTTCTTCGTTGTTGCCCGCAGTTTGTCCCGGGGTGCTTTCAACGCCCTTGACGCTCGCTGTACCTCGCTGGTGGGCCGGGGATCGCGTGGTTAGGATCACGCGGTAACCGGCGAGCGGGGAGAGCATGACGAGCGGCGCGGAGGACGACGGACCGCGGGACGGCGATCCCCTGCGGATCGGGCCGTTCCGCATCCTCGGCAGGCTCGGCCAGGGCGGCATGGGCACGGTCTACCTCGGCCGGGACGACGAGGGCCGTGACGCGGCGGTCAAGGTGATCCACCCGCAGTGGGCGGCCGACCCCGACTTCCGGCGCAGGTTCCAGCGCGAGGTCGCCGCCGCGCAGCGGGTCGCCCGCTTCTGCACCGCCGCCGTCCTCGGCGCGGGGCTGGACGGCGACGTCGCCTACCTCGCCACCGAGTACGTCCCCGGGCCCACCCTGCAGGAGGTCGTGCGGGAGCGCGGGCCGCTGTCGGGGTCGAGCCTGGAGGCGGTGGCGGTCAACGTGGCCGTGGCCTTACAGGCGATCCACAGCGCGGGGGTGATCCACCGCGACCTCAAGCCGTCGAACGTGCTGCTGTCGCCGGTCGGTCCCAAGGTCATCGACTTCGGCATCGCCCATGTCGCCGACGCCACCGCGGACATCAGCGGCATCGTCGCGGGAACCCCGTCCTTCATGTCGCCCGAGCAGGCGAAGGGCGACCGGCTGACCCCGGCGTCCGACATCTTCGCCTGGGGCGCCCTGGTGGCGTACACCGCCTCGGGCCGGGCGCCGTTCAGCGGCGGGTCGATTCCGAGCATCCTCTATCGGGTGCTGCACGAGCCTCCGCACATCTCGGGCCTCGACCCCCGGCTGCGGTCGATCGTCGACCTGGCGCTGGCGAAGGACCCTGCCCGGCGCCCCACCGCGCAGCGGCTGATCGAGATGCTGACCGGCCACGAGCCCATCGAGCCCGCGCCGGAGAGCGTACGGCAGGACGTCACGCAGCACCGGGCGGACATCGCGGCACCGGCGACGACGGCGGCGGGAGGGACGGGCCGCCGGTCGCGCCTGGGCGTCGGAATCGCCGCCGCCACCACCGCCGTCGTGGTCACGGCGGGCGTGGTCGTCGCCGTCCGGGCGGCGTCGTCCGGGGACCCCGGGCCGTCTCCCCAGCCGCTGGTCGGTCACCACCGCGAGCGCTCCGCGGCAATCCCCTGCGCGGGCGGGCCGTACGGCTCTACGCGAGCCCGACCGGCGACGAGGCGCACCAGGCGGACGTCTGGCAGGCGGCGGGCCGGGCCGGTGACGCCGCGCTGATGCGGAAGCTGGCCGCGGTGCCCAGGGCCGTGTGGCTCGGCCAGACGGACGCGGCCGAGGCCGCCCGTACGGCGAGCGCCGCTCTTGAGGCCGCGGCGCGGCAGGACGCGGTTCCGGTCTTCGTCACCGACCACATCCCGCTGCGGGCGTGCAACGAGGACGGCGGCGCGGCGGACTCGGCGGACTACCTCGCCTGGATCGACGCGCTCGCGTCGGCGGTCGGCGACCGCAGGGCGGTGTTCGTGCTGGAACCGAACAGCCTGGCGGAGTTGCCCGGCTCGCCGGACTGCTCGCTGGGCGACGCCGCCGACCAGCGCGCCAGGCTGCGCATGCTCGCCTCGGCCGTCAAGCGGCTCGGCGCGCTGCCGAACACCGCCGTGTACCTCGACGGCAGCCTGGACGGCTGGCCGTCGCCTGAGGTCACCGCGACTCGGCTGGTCGATGCCGGGATCGCCGGCGCGGACGGCTTCTACCTCAACGTGTCCGGATATCAGAAGACCGACCAGCTCGTCGCGTACGGCACCCGCCTCGCCGCCTGTGTCACGACCAAGTCGTCGGCCCGCGGCCGCGCCTGCGCCGACGCAGGGACGGACGCGGGGACGGCCGGGCTCCCCCACTTCGTGATCGACACGAGCAGGAACGGCAAGGGCGAGTGGACCCCGCCCGCGGGCAGATACAAGGACCCCCAGGACTGGTGCAACCCGCCGGGACGCGGCGCCGGCGTACGGCCGACCACCCACACCGGCAGCGCGCTCGTGGACGCGTACCTGTGGGTGCGGCCGGCCGGCATGTCCGACGACCGGTGCGACCGCGGCGAGGGCGGCCCCACGGACCCGGTGTACGGCGTCGTCCCGCCCTATGGAGGCACGTGGTGGCCCGAACTCGCCCTCCAGCGGGCCAAGAACGCCGTTCCGCCGCTTTGACGAGCGGTTCGGCAAATTTCGGATTCGAAGACAAGCAGTAAGATCCAGCGGCATGTGGCGGAAAGCGAGAATCGTGATGGCCGGCGCCTGCGCAGCCGGCGTGTGCGTCGTCCCTACCGCGGCCGGACCCGCGACCGCCGCGACCACCGAGGTGGCGGCCGTGACCGCGAAGGCCGCGACCCCGGCCGAGGTGAAGAAGGCCGAGGTGGAGAAGAAGGACGAGCCGTACTGCGCCCGGTACAAGTGCATCGCCCTCACCTTCGACGACGGCCCGTGGCCCTACACCCCGGCGCTGCTCGACACGCTGAAGAAGCACAAGGCGAAGGCCACCTTCTTCCTGCTCGGCAGGAAGGTCGCCTACCGTCCCGAGCTCACCCGGCGGATCTACGAGGAGGGGCACGACATCGGCAACCACACGTGGACCCACCCCTCGCTCACCAAGCTGTCCGACAGTGAGGTGCTCGAAGAGGTCTCGAGCACCTCGAACATCATCAATCAGACGATCGGCAAGATGCCGGATTACATGCGCCCGCCGAACGGCGCGACGGACTCCAGGATCGCGAGTCTCATGGCCGATCTCGGGCTGCCGCAGATCCTGTGGACGGGGTCCACGCTCGACTGGCAGGCCCGCGACACCAAGGTGATCGCCAAGCGCACGCTGAAGCTCGCCAAGCGCAACGGCGTGATCCTGCTGCACGACATCGTCCCCGAGACGGTCAAGGCCATGCCGGGCGTGCTCACCGCGCTGGAGAAGCAGCACTACAAGTTCGTCACGCTGACGACCCTGCTGCAGGGCCGCACGCTGCGCCCCGGCGAGGTCTACCCGCCCCGCGGCAAATAGGAGGCTCCGGGCGTCGTCTCCGCGTACGGCGCCGGCGGGGAGACCGCCGCGGGCACCGCTGTGGGCACCGCTGTGGGCACCGCCGCGGGTACCGGCGCGGGTATCGAGGACACGGGAGAGACGGCCGCCGTCTCCATCAGGGGGACGCGGCGGCGTCGGCCGTGAGCGAGCGGTCGAGGGCCGCGCGCATCCGGGGCTGCAGGGGCCGCTCGACCAGCCGGTGCACGCCGTACGCGACCAGGAGCGCGGCGGCCACGGCCAGCGGGAGCGTGAGGCGGTTGCCCAGCGCCGGGTGAAGCCACTGGATCAGCAGGAATCCGACGTGGTGGTGGAAGAGGTACAGCGGGTAGGTCAGCGCGCCGAGGAAGGTGAGCCACCGCCAGTCGATGCGGTCGAACGCGCCGAGTGCCACGAGGATCATCACCAGGAAGATCAGTGAGATCACGCCCACCACGAGCGCCGAGCCCAGCGCCTGCCCGTATTTCCGGACCGCCGTGGGCTCCCCGTCCAGCGCCGTGTAGAGCCCGAGCGTCCAGCCCACGCCCACGAACAGCCAGGGGAACAGCGACCCGCCGAAGCGGTGGACGAGATAGAGGGCCATCCCCGCGATGAAGTACGGCGCGCCGAACGGGACGAGCACCGCCTGCAGCAGGTCGGCGTTCACCCGGTCGGCGATCGCCAGCAGCAGCACCCACGCCCCCATGAACGCCAGGCACCGGCGGTAGGTGATCCCCACGGCCGCGAGGCAGGCGATGAGGGCGTAGAAGACCAGTTCCTGCCACAGCGTCCAGTAGACGATCTCCAGGTCGCGTACGCCGAAGCCGTGCTGGAGCATCGTGATGTTTGCCAGCAGTTCGGTGAGGCTCGGCCGGTGATCGGTGATCAGCCCGCCGACGGCCAGGCCGCCCAGGGCCAGCACGCTCGCCCAGTACGCCGGGAACAGCCGGGCGATCCGCGACGCCGCGAAGTGGCCGGGCGTGCGGCCCCAGGCGCTCATGAGGATCACGAATCCGCTGATCAGGAAGAACAGGCGCACGCCGTACACGCCGAACATGGTCACGGCGCTCAGCGCGGGGAAGGCGTTGGGCGTGCCCCAGGCGCGCGTCTCGCCGAAATGGAAAAGGACGACGCCGAGGGCCGCGCAGAACCGCAGCAGGTCGAGCACGCGCAGCCGGGACGGTCCGGGGGGAATGGCCTGCGCATCGGAGATGCGGGGGGCCGCAGCCAGCATAGGCCGGAATATATCCTGAAAGATCCCTGTGAGTCGGACCATTCATCATCGACTGTCCGGGTCTCCCGGTCCGGATGCTCAGGAAACCTGAGGACGGTCACGGGCAGAACGGCGCCTGGTCACCGCCTGCAAGGAGCGTCTGCCTGCCAAGTCGACCAGAGGGGCGGGGCGGAGCGGCTGGGAGCGAGGACCGCAGCGAAGGTCCAACCCGGGCCCCGCGGAAATTCCGAGCTTGCGAAGGAATTTTCGTGGGTGGAGCGGAGCGGACTTCGCGAGGACCGGAGCTTCCAGGCGGCGCAGTCCCGCGAACCCGCCCATGAAGCACGTCCACCCGCCCGGCCAGGCGGCCGGTCCGGCGGCCGGTCAGGTGCGCAGCATGGGCGGGTGCAGCAGCACGGCGGGGCCCCGGCGGTAGAGCATGGCGGGACGGCCGCCGTCCCGGGTCGTGGTACGCCCGGTGGGCACGAGGAAGCCCTCCGTCTTGGTGACCTTCCGGTGGAAGTTGCGCGGGTCGAGCGGTCGTCCCCAGACGATCTCGTAGACGCGGCGCAGCTCCGCGACGGTGAACTCGGGCGGGCAGAAGGCGGCGCCGAGCGAGGTGTATTCGAGCTTGCCTCTGGCCCGCTCCACGCCGTCGAGCATGATCCTGCGGTGGTCGAAGGCCATCTCCGTCAGCTCGGCCACCGGCTGCCAGCTCATGTGGGCCTCCGTGGACGCGGGCAGGTCGGGGGCGAGGCCGAGGTAGGCCACGCTGACGACCCGCTGGCGCGGATCGCGGTCCGGATAGCCGTAGGTCTGGAGCTGCTCCAGGTGGACCGGCGCCCCGGGAAGGCCGGCCCGTTCGGCCAGCACGCGGGCCGCCGCGGCGGGAAGATCCTCCTCCAGCTTGATGAAGCCGCCGGAAAGCGCCCACCGGCCCTCGTACGGCGGCCGGTCGCGCCGCCAGACGAGGGCGCTGAGCTGCTGGGACCTGACGGTGAGCACGACCAGATCCACGCTGACCGGGATGCGTGGGATCATGTCCAGCACGCTACAGGACGCGGGCCGCGACTCGGGCCGTCCGGAGCCAGCCGCCCCGGCCCCGCGCGGGAGCTTCATCACCGCTCCACATCCCCGTAACCCGAATGCGCGCCCCCGGACGTCGCCCGGCCCAGCACGATCGATACAGCGCGATCGATACAGCGCGGCCGATGCCGGGCGACGCATCGCCGGGAACGTCAGAGCGCCTGCGTGGGCTTGACGTAGGTCACCCGGAGGTTCAGGTAGGCCGCCACGCCGGCGTCGTGGCCGCGTACGGCGAGCAGGTTGCAGCAGTCGAGGTAGGTCGCGGGCACCACGACGTCGATCGCCCCGGCGGCGCACTTGCCGCTCTTGACGCTCTGCACGAGCTGGCCGTTGAAGTAGACCTGCGCGTCGTTGTCCACCGTGCCCTGGATGCGCACCGCCTGCGCGTCCCGCGGCAGGTGCAGCCAGTGGCGCACCAGGATGTCGGTGTCGACCGCCCACGGGGTCTTGACGTTGGTCTGGTTGTTCCACGGGCAGGTCCCGTTGGTGGTGCCGAAGCCCGCCTGCCCCGTCGGCCACGCGCTGTCGTCGAATCCCCGCTGGGCGAAGCCCGGCACCTGGGTCGTGGGGGGCACCTGCAGGTAGGTCCAGCCCGTGCTGTAGTAGTCGAGCGCGGTGACGACGGTCGCGCGCCCGCTCGCGGCCTGGGCGGCGGTGGCCGCCGGGGCGGCCAGGGCCGTCGCGGCCACCAGCGCGCCTGCCGCGAGACCTGCGGGCAGGAGGTGACGAAGTCGGTTCATGTGCGGTCTCCTTGTCGATCGTCGGACGCCCTGTGGACGACGCCGTGCGGCGGGCATCTCGAAGCCGGCGTGGACGGGCCGGACGTCGCGCCGCCATCGGCGGCGGCGCAGGCAAAGGAGATCAGCGGGCGGAGCCGGGCCAAGGCGAGCCCCGCCGCGGCATTGTCCGTTCCTTGCGCGGACATTGCCCGGCCCAGGGGGACGGATTCGGGAACGCGCGTCCGGCTGGGCCCGCGGCAGGAGGCGGCTCCGGAGGGAGACCCTCCCGGTCAGCCGGTGTTGTGGTAGTAGACCGGCTCGGCGGACTTCCTGCCGTCGGCGGAGGTGACCTCCACCCGGATCCAGACGCCGTCGGGGACCGTGGCCCAGTCGACCGGGATCCAGATCTTCTCCGTGCCCGCAGGCAGCCCCTGGATCGGCGTGGTGTCGTGCCAGCCCACCGTGGCCGAGTCGACGACCCGCGGCGTGTCCAGGCCCGGCCAGCTCAGCGTGACGTTGGCCCCGCCGAGGTGGTAGCCGCGGATCTCCAGGCCGTCCTGGATCTGCCGCGCGCGCCGCTGCGCCTCGATCGGGATCGGGCGGTCCCAGTCCGCGGCGATCTCCTCCGACAGCGACGGCGAGCCGCAGGTGAAGAAGTCGCTCCACATGTACGAGATGATCTTCGACACGTACGGCGCGGCGAGCGTCACCTGCGTGTCCAGCCTGGGCTTGTCGGTGCGCCCGCGGGTGCCCTGACGGCCGCACGCCTCGGTGGAGGTGGACGGCTCGAACGCCTCGACGTTGGCCCACAGCTCCACCTGGACGCCCTCCTGGACCAGTTCCTGCCGGGCCAGCGACATCGCGCGGTAGTAGTCGCGTGTGCTGCCGTAGTAGGCCGTGGCGTACGTGCTCTCCCCGACGACCGGCTTGAGGCTGTCGTCCACCGGCTTGTTCTTCCAGTTGGGCCAGAACAGGCCGACCTTGCCCGTGCCCCGGCCGTCCTGCGGGGCGATGATCTCCACCCCGGTGCGCGCGAGGGCCTTGAAGCCCTGGGCCACCTGGGTGGGCGTGGAGGTGTACTTCACCCGCCTGCGGCTGTCGATGTACGGGCTCACCAGGATCGGCTTGTCCGGCAGTTCCTGTTCGACGATCAGGTGCTGCTCGGCGTACACCTGGAGCGTCTGGACCTTGCTCGGGTCGGGCCAGTCCCGCAACTGCAGCTCGAACGGCTGGTAGACGCCGCCCAGCGACTCGCGGCCCTTGAAGCGGTCGCCGTAGTCCTGGAGGACCCGCCGGGTCAGCGTGGTGAGCGTGCCGATGTGCCGGGGGTCGGCCCGGGTGGACTCCTCGGGGTCGCGCGGCGCGAGCGGCAGGGCGGGGAAGACCTTGATGCCGAACCGGTCGCCGAGGTCGAGCAGTTCGCTGAGGCTGTCCTTGACGCCCGCCGAGACGAGGATCAGGTGGTAGCCGCGCCCCTCGCGGGCGAAGTCGCAGGTGGGGTCGTCCGAGCCGTCCTCGGGCGCGAGGAGCCGGAAGAAGACGGCGTCCCCCACGACGACCTCGTGTTCCATCTGGGGACAGCGGAAGATGCCGGGGCCGAACCGCTCGTCGGTGCGGTAGACGTACGTCCCCGTGATGCGATTTCCCGGGTTGGCCGCCTGAAGGTCCTTTTCCGCCGCCTTCATGCAGGACAGCCCGTTCTCCACGCAGCGGGCGTACCTGGCGTCGGGCTTGGGGTCCTTCCCCTCGGGTGTCGACGCCTCCAGGATCTGGCCCGCGTCGTCGGTCTCGCGCGGCGACAGGCCGAAGCCGAGGCGCACGACCGTGTCCCCGCCGAGGCGGTGGATGGCCTCCAGCTGGCGCCGCCAGGTGCAGGGGTCGGAAGCCGGGATCAGCCAGTAGCCGCTCACGGCGTACGGCGTGGTCGCCGCGGTCTCGAACGTCCCGCAGGGGTCGGTGAACTCGCTGTGCGCGGGCGACCCGATCAGGGGGGTCGAGGGGGCGGTCTGCCCGGCGCTGGCGGTGCCGGAACCGGTGCTCCCGTCACGAAGAACGATCACCACTGATGCGACACCGGCGAGAATCGCCACGCCCAGGATCAGAGTGAGCCAGCGCACTTTCAGGACACTACCGCCCGTCGTTCAAATGATCTTGCCGCGCCCAGACTACCCGGAGGTTCGCACTGCGCGACCGGCGTCGTGGGCCGCCGCGGCAGTGTTCACCCCGCGTTCAGCTCTTGACGCCCGCCCACGCCTCCAACTGCGTGACGAACCGGCGTGCGGAGTTGGGCCAGTGGTGGTTCGCGCGTGCGGCGGCGTAGCCGCGCCCACCGGTCCCGATCCGTTCGAAGGGGTTGTCCCTGAGCTGGAGCACCGCCCGCGCCACCGCCTGGGGGTCCTGCCAGGGGACGACCAGGCCGCACTGGTAGCGCTCCACCAGCTCCACGGCCCGCGGCGAGGGGGTGGTGATGACCGGGATGCCGTGCGCCATGTACTCCACGATCTTCGTGGGCATCGAGTGGCGGTAGTTGGGCTCGTCGTGCAGCAGCGAGAGCCCGGCGAGCGCGCCGTCGAGCCGCTTGAGCGCCTCGTCGTTCGGCATGAAGTCGCGCCACTCGAGCACGCCCTCGGCGACGGCCTCGTTCAGCAGGGGGCGGCTCTGCGGGTCGGCGTAGCCGATGAGCTCCACGGCCACCCGGTGCGGCTGGAGCAGGCGGGCCACCTCGACGGCCTCCTGGACGCCCCGGGCCTCCGACAGCCAGCCGAGGTAGACGACGCGGTCGTCGCCGGGCTGGCTGACCCGGTCGGGCACCCATGTCTCGTTCGGCACCACGAGGTGCTGCTGTTTGAACCGGCCCGCGTACGCCGCTCGGCCAGCAGCAGGTGCAGCCGGCGCTCGGCGGTGGTCTCGAGGAGCCGGGCGAGGAAGCGCATCGGCGGGCGCAGGAACGCCGGCAGCCACGGCTTGAGCGACAGCGTCGCGGGGGTGTCCTCGTGGACGTCCCAGACGACCGGCGGGCGACCGCGCACCCCGGCGACCGCGAACAGCAGCTCGGGGTCGTGGATGAGGGCCAGGTCGACCTTGCCGCGCATGCTCTTGAAAAGCTTGCGGGCCGCCCGCACCGCCGCCAGGCGGCGCCGCTCGGCGGCCCTCGGCAGGTCCACACCCGTCACCCACGAACGCGGCACGACTCCCCGCGCGGTGTACGGCGCGGCGTACGTGACCTCATGACCGGCGTCGACGAGCGCCCGGATCTGCCGGTGCAGGATCCGGGCGTCCTCGGGGTGATGCACCACGGTCATGACGAGCACGTGCACGCGCGAAACCCTTCCTACAACCGCTCGACGCGTTCGCTCGTGGCCAGCACGCCGCGAGTGTCCAGGACGAGAGAGGCTCGTTCCTCCACGACGTCGAGGTCGAAGGCCGAGTGCTGCTGGAGCAGCACCACCACGTCGGCGGCGGCCACGGCCTCGGCCAGGTCCTCCTCGCGGGGGATCGCCCTGCCCTCGACCGACCACTCCTTCACGTACGGGTCGCAGAAGGACAGGTCGGCGCCCAGCTCCAGGAGCGCCTCGGCCACGGGAATGGCCGGGGTCTCCCGCTCGTCGGCGATGTCCGGCTTGTACGTCACGCCGAGGAGCAGCACGCGCGAGCCGTTCACGGGCTTGCGGGCTCGGTTGAGCAGCCGCTGCACGCGGGCCACCACGTACGACGGCATCCGCTCGTTGATCTCCTGGGCCAGTTCGACGAACCGGAAGGGATAGCCGAGCTTGCGCACCGTGTAGGACAGGTACGACGGGTCGACGGGGATGCAGTGCCCGCCGACGCCGGGGCCCGGCAGGAACTTCTGGAAGCCGAACGGCTTGGTGGAGGCGGCCTCGATGGCCTCCCACAGGTTCACGCCGAGTTCGTCGCAGAAGATCGCCATCTCGTTGACGAGGGCGATGTTGACGTGCCGGTAGGTGTTCTCCAGCAGCTTGGCCATCTCGGCCTCGCGGGTGCCGCTGACCGGCACGACCCGCTCGACGAACTGGGCGTAGAACGCGGCGGCCCGCTCCTTGCAGGCGAGAGTGAAGCCGCCGACGACCTTGGGGGTGTTGCGCAGGCCGAACTTGGGGTTGCCCGGGTCGATCCGCTCCGGCGAGAACGCCAGGTGGAAGTCCTTGCCGGCCACCAGGCCGGACTGCTCCAGGATCGGCCGCGCCAGTTCGTCGGTGGTGCCAGGCCACGTGGTGGACTCCAGCACGACGAGCGTGCCCGGCTGAAGGTGCTCTGCGACGGACCTGGTGGCGCCCTCGACGGCCGACAGGTCCGGACGGTGGTCCTCGTCCAGCGGCGTCGGGACGCAGATGACGATCGTGCGCGACCGCGACAGCACGGACGCGTCCAGCGTGGCCGTGAATCCGCCGGTGAGCATCGCGTCGAGGTCGGCGTCCGTCAGGTCGTCGATGTAGGAGCGACCGGCGTTCAGGGCCTCGACCTTGCGGGGGTCGACGTCCAGACCGGCCACTCGCAGGCCCGCCGCCGTGGCCTCCTTGGCCAGCGGCATGCCCACGTATCCCAGCCCGATGATCGTGAGATCGAAGGCTGTCACGACGAGGCCTTGGGGGGAACCTGGGGGCGGAAACAACACTTCATGGTGGCAAAGGTTATCTCAACTCGGAACCAAGCATGCCTGATGCAACACATCCGACTTTCTGCTGTTTATCGACTTTCGGTCAAGGACTGGTAGATCCCTTGGTAGGTGCGGGCCAGGCTGCTCCAGGTCCGGTGCGCGGCGACCTCGGCCTTACCGGCCTCGCCCATGACGCGCCGGCGCTCCGGATCGTCGCGCAGCGCGGCGAGCGCCTTCGCCAGCGCGGCCGGATCGCCGGGCGGCACGAGCAGACCGGCGCCCTCGCCGCCGACGAGTTCCGACAGCGCGGGCAGGTCGCTCAGCACGACGGGCTTGCCGAGCGCCATCGCCTCGACCGGCTTCAGCGGGGTGACGAGGCGGCACACGCGCAGGTCCTCGCGTGGGCAGACGAAGATGTCGATCGCCGCCTGCGCCTGCAAGGCCTCGTCCGGGCCCACCCGGCCGGGCAGGATCGCCTCCTTCAGCCCGAGCCGTTCGACCTGTTCGAGCAGCGCGGGCCGCTCGGCCCCGTCTCCGACCAGCAGGACCTTCACCGGCGTACCCGCGTCGCGCAGCAGCGCAGCGGCGCTCAGCAGCGTGGCGAAGCCCTCGTAGGCGACGATGCTCGACACCGAACCCACGACGATCTCGTCCCGGCCGATCCCGAACCGGTCGCGGAACGCCTCACCGTCGTAGTCGGCCGTCAGCAGGGAGTCGTCCACGGCGTTGGGCGCGAGGAAGATGCGCTCCCTGGGCACGCCGCGCTCCACGATCTCGGCGGCCATCGTCTCGGCGAGCGTGACGACCGCGTCGGCCTCGCGCATGATCTGCGCCTCACGCTCACGCTGCAGCTTGTGCCGCTCGCTGCCGACCCTGGCGGGGTCGCGGGAGACCCAGGTCTCCTCCAGGAAGCCGCGCACCTCGTACACGAAGGGCGTGTTCGTCCGCTCGCGCACGGCGAGCGCGACCGAGCCGTTGCGGTGGTCGGTCGCCGCGTGCAGGACCTGCGGGCGGAGGGTCCGCACCAGCTCCGAGACGTCCGCGGCGCCGCGGATCATCCGCCCCTGGCTCTCGAACGGCACCTCGTCCTTGGGCAGCAGCCGGTAGTAGGGGATGCCGTCGATCTCCTCGTACGGCTCGGCGTCGGTGTGCCCCTGGAGCATGGGCCAGCCCCAGCTCGTCACGACGTGAGGGTCGAGCCCGGCCGCCTTCTGGGCGGTGACGATGCGGTGGGTGCGCACGGTGTAGCCCGCCTGCGTGTACGGCAGGGCGTTGGTGACCATGTGCAGCACCCGGCCGGGCATCCGCTCGCCCATGATGATCTTCGGCTTGGGCGGGATCGGGTTCGGTCCGAGCGCGGCCTTCTCGCCCTCGTAGTAGGCCATCCTCCGGCGGACGAACGGCCAGCGGGCATGCGGCTGGAGCACCCCGACCGCGTCGGACATCCGGCCGGCGTCGAAGTGGGCCTTGGCGTCCCGCAGCGGGCCCTTGGCCGCGCGCTGCAGGATCTTGCGGGTCCTGACCTTGACGAACCGGGCCGCGGGCCAGGCGACGCGGCCGACGACCGGGCGTACCCCGGCGGGCATGGCGTCGGCGGCGGCCTGCGCGACCCGCATGGGGTCGGACTTGACCTTGCTCACGAAGATCCGGGAGACGAGAACCGGGTTCTTCGCGAACCCCCGGAGGAAGCCGCCGAGGCCGGCCTTCGCGGACGCGGCGGACACGGCCTTTGCGGGCTTGTTGGCCTCGGTTTCCACGGCGCGACCGTACCATAGGCAACGTTTGTCCCAGCCCGGAGAGAAGACGAAAGGCGAGGTAGATGAGAGACAACCCCCTCGTCCTGCACGTACTGGGCGCCCGGCCCAACTTCGTCAAGGCGGCCCCGGTCGTCAGGGGGTTGGCCGAGCTCGGAATCCGGCAGGGCATCATCCACACCGGCCAGCACTACGACGCGCTGATGTCGGACGTGTTCTTCGCCGATCTGGGGCTGCCCGAGCCGGTCGCGAACCTCGGCGTCGGCAGCGGCACCCACGCCCGGCAGACGGCCGCCCTGCTCACCGGGCTGGAGGACGTCGTGCTCGAACACCGCCCGGCGCTCGTGGTGGTGTACGGCGACGTGAACTCGACGCTCGCGGCGATCCTCGTGTGCGCCAAGCTGCACGTGCCGACCGCGCACGTCGAGGCGGGCCTGCGCTCCTTCGACCGGGCGATGCCGGAGGAGGTCAACCGGGTCGTCACCGACGCGCTGTCGGACCTGCTGTTCGCCACCTCGCCCGAGGCGCTGTCGCACCTGGCCAACGAGGGCGTGGACCCGGCGAAGGTGCACCTCGTCGGCAACCCGATGATCGACAGCCTGTTCGCCGCGCTGCCGAAGCTCGACCCGGCGCCCGTCCAGGAGCGACTGGGCATCGACGGCAGGTACGCGGTGGCCACGCTGCACCGCCCGGCGAACGTGGACGATCCGGAGGCGGCCCGCGAACTGGTCGACGCCGTGCTCGGGGTGGCCGAGCAGGTGCCGGTCGTCGTCCCCCTGCACCCGCGCGGCCGTCAGCGGCTGGCGGAGGCCGGGCTCGTGGACCGGCCGAATCTGAAGATCGTGGACCCGCTCGGCTACGTGGACTTCCTGTCCCTGGTGCGCGGCGCCGCCCTGGTGGTGACCGACTCCGGCGGCGTCCAGGAGGAGACGACCATGCTGGGCGTGCCCTGCCTGACCGTCCGGCCCAACACCGAGCGGCCGATCACCGTGACCCACGGCACCAACCGGCTCGTCACCCCCGCCTCGCTCCCCGCCGCGGCGTCCAAGGCGCTCGGGGACGGCGCGGCCACACCGAGCGGCGAACTGCCGCCGCTGTGGGACGGCGCGGCCGGGCCGCGGATCGCCCCGCGTCATCGAAGCCTGGCTCCGCGACGACAACCTCTCCCCCGCCGCCAAGGGCCGGGCGCGCTAGCGACCAGCCCTGAATCTCCCTATATAGGCATAAAGGCCGCGTTGACCCCCGTACGATGACCCTTCCGTAAAGGGGAGAGGTATGGCTGAGACCGAAGAGACTCCTGAAGAGCCCCGCTTCCAGCGGCTGGGGCCGGTGAACTGGCTGCCCGAGGAGCGCAAGCACGTCGAGCAGTACGAGCAGCGGATCCGCGACCTGGAGAACCGGCTCGCCTACCAGGAGGCCCGTGCCGACTACGCCCTCTGGAGGCTTCAGGCCACCCAGACCCAGAAGCCCTACCGGGTCGCGCAGGTCCTGACGAACGCGGCGAAGCCCAAGAAGATCGTCCGGCTGCCGCGCGACCTCAGCAAGGCGATGAAGGACGGCAAGAAGGCCCCCAAGGCGCCGCCCTCCGCCATCGAGGTCGCCGCCGCCGCCGAGGCGCGGGGTCCCGAGGTCAAGATCCCGAGCCTCAAGTGGCCGGACGGCCCGGTCGTACGGCCGGACCTGCGGGTCGCGGTGATCCTCGACGACTTCTCCCGCATGGCGTTCAAGTACGAGTGGGACCAGATCGAGTTCGGCCTGAACGACTGGCGCGAGGTCTTCGCAGAGAAGCGTCCCGAGATGCTGTTCTGCGAGTCGGCCTGGCACGGCAACCAGGGCCGCTGGCGCTACCAGATGACCGGGACCAACGCGCCGAAGCAGGAGCTGCGCGACCTGATCGCCTGGTGCCGCGAGGAGGGCATCCCCACGGTCTTCTGGAACAAGGAGGACCCGCCCAACTTCGACTTCTTCATCGACACGGCCAAGCTGTTCGACTACGTGTACACGTGCGACGGCGACATGATCCCGAAATATCGCGAGATGCTGGGTCATGACCGTGTCGGCGTGCTGCAGTTCGCCGCCCAGCCCCGGATCCACAACCCGATCCAGACCAAGCAGGGCCGGCCGTACGACGTCGTCTTCGCGGGCATGTACTTCCGCGACAAGCACCCCGAGCGGCGCGAGCAGATGGAGACGATCCTCGCGCCCGTGCGCCCGCTCGGCCTGCACATCTACGCCAGGAACGCCTCGGTGGCCGACAAGTACGCCTGGCCGGAGGAGTACCGCCCCCACATCGTGGGCGAGCTGCCGTACGAGCAGATGCTGGCCGCGTACAAGATGTACAAGGTCTTCCTGAACGTGAACTCGGTGATCGACTCGCCGACCATGTGCGCGCGCCGGGTCTTCGAGCTGTCGGCCTGCTCGACCACCGTGCTGTCGGGGTGGTCGCGGGCCATCGAGGAGACGTTCGGCCCGCTCATCCCGGTCGCGCACTCCCAGGAGGAGGCGTACAACCGGGCGATCTACCTGATCAACAGCCCCGAGCTGCGGGCGCGTCAGGGCCACCTGGCGATGCGCGAGGTGTTCGACAAGCACCTGTTCTCCCACCGCGTCGACCAGATCCTCACCGACCTCGGCCTGCCGGTCGTCTCGCGCTCGCGGTCGATCTCCGTGGTGCTGCCGACCAACCGGGCCGGCCAGCTCGAACACGCGATCAGCCAGGTGGCGCGGCAGCGGCACCGCAACCTGGAGCTCGTGCTGGTCATGCACGGCCTGTCGGAGGACCCCGCGGTCGTGCGCGACAAGGCCCTCGCGGCGGGCATCCCGGCCGTTAAGGTGCTGACCGCCGACCCGTCCTGGACGCTCGGCGAGGTGCTCAACCACGGCATCGCCCACGCCGAGGGCGAGCTGATCTCCAAGATGGACGACGACAACATCTACGGCGAGCACTACCTGTCGGACCTGGTCCGCGCCTTCGACTACGCCGACGCCGAGATGGTCGGCAAGGGCGCCCACTACACGTACTTCCCGGACCAGAACGTCACGATCTTCCGCCTGCCCGGGCTGGAGCACCGCTACGCCCACCTCATCCAGGGGGCGACGATCCTGGCCAGGACCGACCTGCTGCGGGCGTTCCCGTTCGAGGCGGTCAACGCGGGTGAGGACACCCGGCTCGTGCGGCGCTGCAAGGAGGAGGGCGTCCGCATCTACTCGGCCGACCGGTACAACTTCATCTACATGCGCGGCTCGGACGCCACCGCCCACACCTGGCAGGCGGCGGACTACAAGCTGACGCGCAACGCCCAGTTCTGCTTCGCCGGCAACCCCGAGCCGCACGTGCTCATCTGAGTGGAAGATCGTCGAGGGCTCGTCGTGGTCCTCGGCGGTTCGCCTCCGGCCTGCTCCGCAGTCCTCTCACCGTCTCCTGGCCCGCTGCTCTGACCTGGTCGTTCTCTCCTTGGTACCCCTGGCTGTACCGCCATTGGGGTGCACGCGGGAGCGACCGGGAGGGCCCGCGGCTGATGTGCTGATTGCTGTCAGTCGAGCGATCCCGCAGGAGAAGGTGAAATGGCAGTCGACAGCCAGCCGGAGGCCGGGCACCACACGAGTCGGACCGGGATCCGGGGCTTCATCCGCCGCCGTCCGCTGATCGGTTTCTTCGCCCTGGCCAACCTCATGAGCTGGGCGGCCTGGTTACCCTACGTCCTCTCGAACAACGGCCTGGGGGTCTGGGACTTCGACTTCCCCTCGCTGCTCGGCACGACCCAGTTCGCCGGCGTTCTCCCCGGCGCCTACCTCGGCCCGATCTTCGCCGCGTACATCGTGACCAGGGTGGCGGACGGCAAGGAAGGCGTACGCCGGTGGGTCGGGCGGATGACCAAGTGGCGGGTCGGCTGGGCCTGGTATCTCGTGACCGCCCTCGGCGTCCCCGCCGTCCTCATCGCCACCGGTCTCGCGCTCTCCGGCGAAGACGTCCACATGCCGCCCGTCGCCGCGCTGGTCGCCTACGTGCCCGGCCTGCTGCTCCAGATGGTCACCACCGGTCTGGCCGAAGAGCCCGGCTGGCGTGACTTCGCCCTGCCCCGCATGCAGCGGAAGTTCGGCCCGCTGGGCGCCACCGTCATCCTCGGCCCGCTGTGGGGCGTCTGGCACCTGCCGCTGTTCCTGAGCCAGTGGGGCGGGTGGCCGGACGTCACCTGGACGAGGGTCGGCGAGTTCATCGCCTTCGCCTCCATCTTCAGCGTGGTCGTCACCTGGGTGTTCAACCGGACCGGCCAGAGCCTGCCGCTGATCATGCTGCTGCACGTCAGCGTCAACAACTTCATGTCGATCGTCTACTCGGACATGTTCCCGTCCATCGGCACCCCCGAGCATGCGAGCCATGTCACCCTGCTCGCGGCCACCACGGCGGCGGTCGTGGTGCTCGTCGCGACCCGCGGCCGCCTCGGCTACCGCCCGTCCGAGGAACCCGCGCCGGAGCTCACCCCGCAGCGCTGAACCAGCTCCGTGGAAAGACCTCAGTTGGGATCTTTGTTCTAAGCTCGTCAGCCCGAGGGGGTGCATGGTGGCGGCGCGCCAGCGGAAGCAGGCCGACATCCGGCGAGACGGCCGGAGGGGTGTCGCCGCGCGTGCCCGTGGCGTCCTCGGCGCGTTCGGACACCTCGTCGGCGGCCTCAGCACGGCGCTGCCGGCGTTCGCCGCCCTGTTGTGGATCGTCGTGGCCGGACTCACCTGTGTGATCGGTGTGGGCCTGCTCCTGGTGCCCACCGTGCCGCGGGTCGTACGGTCCGTCGCCGACCGGGAGCGTGACCGGTTGTCCCGCTGGGGGCCGGAGATCGTCGGCTTGGGGCCCGCGCCGGCCGGCGTACGCGCCGCGCTCGCCGATCCGGCCATGCGGCGGGAGCTGCGCTGGCTCCTCGTGCACGGCACGCTGGGCCTGTTCCTCGGCGTGGCCGGAGTGACCCTGGTGGCAGACGCCGTGCAGAACATCACATACCCACTGTGGTGGCGGACGCTGCCCGCGGAGGATTCCACCCCGACCCTGGTGTTCTGGGACGTGCACGACGACGCTGACGCCCTGGCGGTCGCGATCCTCGGCGTGGGGATGGCCGTCTGCTTCCTGGCACTCGGGACGGGAATGGCCCGGTTGCAGGCATGGCCGGGACGCCGGCTTCTGGCGCCCGCCGCCGACGCCGACCTGTCCCTGCGGATCGCACAGCTGTCGGCCACCCGCGCGGCGGCGCTGGACGCCCACGCCGCGGAGTTGCGGCGGATCGAACGCTCGCTGCACGACGGGGCGCAGAACCGGCTGGTCGCGGTCACCGTGCTGCTCGGCGCGGCCCGCCGCGCGCTGGCCCGTGACCGGGCGGACGCGGAGGACATGCTCGAACGCGCCCAGGAGACCGCCGAGCAGGCACTGGCCGAGCTGCGTACGGTCGTCCGCGGCATCCTGCCGCCCGTGCTGGCCGACCGGGGGCTCGCCGGTGCGCTCACCGGGCTCGCGGCGAACTGCGGCGTGCCCTGCCGGGTCGACGTCGACGCGCTCGGCAGGTGCCCCGCCTCCATCGAGGCCACCGCCTACTTCGTGACCGCCGAGGCACTCACCAACATCTCCAGGCACAGCCGGGCCCGGCACGCCACCGTGACCGTACGGCGCGCAGGCGACCGGTTGTCCCTGCGGATCGAGGACGACGGCGTCGGCGGCGCGGACGAACGGCACGGCTCCGGGCTCACCGGCATTCGCAGCCGGGTCGAGGCGCACGACGGCCGTCTCACCCTGACCAGCCCGCCCGGCGGGCCGACCGCTCTCGACGTGGAGTTGCCATGCGGATCGTGATAGCCGAGGACGACCCGCTGCTGCGCGAAGGGGTCGCGCTGCTGCTGCGCGCGGAGTCCTTGGACGTGGTGGCCACGACCGACTCCCCGGACGCCTTCCTGGCGGCCGTCGCCACCCACCGGCCCGACGTGGCCATCGTCGACGTCCGGATGCCTCCGACCCACACCGACGAGGGCATCACCGCGGCCGTCGAGGCCAGGCGCCTTCACCCCGGCCTGGCGGTGCTCGTGCTGTCCGCCTACGTCGAGCAGGCGTTCGCCACCGAACTGCTCGCCGGCGGAACCGACGGGCTCGGATACCTGCTCAAGGAGAGAGTCGGCCGCGTCGACCAGTTCCTCGACGCCCTGCACCGGGTAGCCGCAGGAGGCACGGCCATCGACCCCGAGGTCGTCACACAACTGCTCACCCGCACCCGCACCGACAGCGGGCTGGAACGGCTGACCGCCCGGGAACACGACGTGCTCGCCCTGATGGCCGAGGGACTGGGCAACACCGCCATCTCCGAACGGCTCTTCGTCTCCGAAGGCGCCGTCCACAAGCACATCCGCAGCATCTTCGCCAAGCTCGACCTGGCCCCCACCGACCGGGCGGACCGGAGGGTCACGGCCGTCCTGCGCTACCTGGAGGAGACCCAGCGGCGTGCCTGACGCCTGCACCTGCTGTACGGGCGACAGGAATGCCGGAGAGTTTGCGATGGTTGCCCTGTTCCGGGATCTTCCCGCCCACCGGCGGGAGGGTCCCGTGTACGTGCACGCCGGACAGGGGAGCCTCACACGTGACCACGACGACCACATCGAAAGGCATCGGGCTACGGTCGGAGCGCGGTCCCGTGCTCGCCGCCATCATGCTCTGCACCGCTCTGGTGGCGCTGGACAGCACGATCATCGCCACCGCGGTGCCGTCGGTCGTCACCGACCTCGGCGGGTTCTCCCAGTTCCCCTGGCTGTTCTCGATCTACCTGCTCACCCAGGCCGTGACCGTGCCCATCTACGGCAAGCTCGCCGACGTGTTCGGGCGCAAGCCGGTGATGTTCTTCGGCATCGCGGCGTTCCTGCTCGGGTCGGTGCTGTGCGGGGTGGCCTGGAGCATGCCCGCGCTGATCGCCTTCCGGGCGATCCAGGGCATCGGGGCCGGCGCGGTGCAGCCGATCAGCATGACGATGGCGGGCGACCTCTACACGGTCGAGGAGCGGGCCCGTGTCCAGGGCTACCTCGCCAGCGTGTGGGGCATCTCGGCGGTGGTCGGCCCGACGCTCGGCGGCGTGTTCTCCGAGTACGTCTCCTGGCGCTGGATCTTCTTCATCAACCTGCCGCTCGGCGCGGTGGCCGCCTGGATGCTCGCGCGGCGCTTCAAGGAGCAGGTGAAGCGGGGCTCCCACCGGATCGACTACCTGGGCGCCGTGCTGCTCACCGCCGGCTCCTCGCTGCTCATCCTCGGCCTCCTGGAGGGCGGCGTCGCCTGGGACTGGAACTCGGCGCCCAGCTTGCTGATCTTCGCGGCGGGCCTCCTCCTGATCGTCGGCTTCGTGCTCGTGGAGCGCCGCGCGGCCGAGCCGGTGCTGCCGCTGTGGGTGTTCCGCCGCCGCACGCTGACCGGAGGCAACCTGACCTCTCTCGGCATCGGCGCCCTCACCATCGGGCTCACCTCGTACGTCCCGACGTACGCGCAGGGGGTGCTGGGCACCGGCGCGCTGGTGGCGGGCTTCGCCCTGGCCGCCCTCACCGTCGGCTGGCCACTCGCGGCGACGTTCTCCGGGCGCTTCTACATGCGCATCGGGTTCCGCGACACCGCGCTGATCGGCATCGTCGTGGTGGTGGCCGGCACCGTGCTGTGCGCGCTGCTCGGGCAGAACGCGATGATCTGGCAGGTCGCGGCCGCCTGTTTCGTCGTCGGCGTCGGCCTCGGACTGTCGGCCAGCCCCACGATGGTCGCCGTGCAGTCCGTCGTCGGCTGGGAACGCCGCGGCGTGGTCACGGCGACCAACATGTTCTGCCGCTCGATCGGCAGCACGGTCGGGGCCGCCGTGCTCGGCGCCATCTCCAACGCGACGCTGTCGGACCGCTTCGCCCACCCGCCCGCCGACGTCGCGGGACGGCTGCCCGACAGCCTCGACGCCACGAGCCTGGTGCTGAACGCCCAGGACGCGGCGGCCCACTCGGCCACCGCGTCCTTCGTCCGGGGCGCGCTGTACGACGCCGTCCACCACATCTTCATCGCGCTCGTCGTCGTGGCCGTGCTCAGCGTCGCCGCGCTGCTGCTCATGCCCCGCCGTACGACCGAGCTCTCGTTCGACTGACGGCCCGCGTGCGGCGCCGCCATGCCGTACGGGCGGCGGCGGCGCTCAGCGCCCCGGCCACGAGCAGCGCGGCGACGACCGCCAGGGTGAAGCCGGGACCGGTGCTCAGGTAGAGGCCGCCGAGCCCGGCCACGGCGCTGACGGAGGCCAGCACCGGCCCGGTCGAGTTCAACGCCGACAACGCCGACGCGCGGTCAGGACCCACGATGGCGGCCACCTGCGCCACCAGCGGGCTGTAGCCGGCGGCGTGCCCCGCGCCCGCCAGGAACAACACCGGGAGCGTGAGCGCCGGGGCCCATCCGTCACCGGCGAACACGGCCACGACCAGGGCTCCCGCGGCGAAGACGGCCGGTCCGGCGACCGGGAGGTCCGACTGGACCCTCTCCGGCAGCCGGGCCCAGGTCAGGCTCAGTGCGGCGAACCCGATCGCGTACGGCACGAAGGCGAGCCCGGCGGCGAGCGGGCCGAAGCCGAGATCGCCCTGGAGATGCAGGGTCAGCACGAACAGGAACACGCTGTAACAGCCCATCACCATGACACAGGCGATGAGGGCGGCGCGCACGCCTGCGGGCCGCAGCACGGAGAGATCGAGGAGCGGCAGGCCGCCGCCGCGGACGACCCGGCCTTCGAATCGCACGAAGACCACCAGCAGGACCAGGCCGGCGAGCAGTGAGGCCCAGGCCCACCCCGGCCAGCCGTACTGCCTGCCGAAGATCAGCGGAACGATCAGGGCGGTCATCGCCGCGGTCAGCAGCGCGACCCCGCCCAGGTCGAGCCTGCGCGCCACCGGCGGGCTCTCCGGGAGGGCGCGCAGGCCGACGACCATCAGCAGGGCTCCCACCGGGACGTTGACCAGGAAGACCGGCCGCCAGGTCAGCCCGAACAGATCGGCCCCGACCACCAGTCCGCCGATCACCTGGCCGAGGGCGACGCCCAGGGCGAGCACCATCGAGTACAGGCCGATGGCCTGCTTCCGGGCGGCGCGTCGAAGCGAAGCTGGATCAGCGAGAAGACCTGCGGCACCATCAGCGCGGCCGCCGCCGCCTGGGCGACCCGGGCCGCCACCAGCACCGGCGCGGCCGGGGCGAGCCCGCACAGCAGCGACGCCAGGGTGAAGGCCGCGAGCCCTCCGAGGAAGGCCCGCCGGTGGCCGATCAGGTCGCCCGTACGGGCGCCGGTCACGTTGAGCAGCCCGAGCGTGAGCAGGTACGCCGACGGAACCAGTTGCAGGACGACTCCGCCGCCGCCCAGATCGTGCTGTATCGACGGCAGGGCGACCGTGACGATCGAACCGTCCATCGACGCCATGGTCTGCCCGGTCAGGAGCACGGCGAGCACCGTCCCCGGCCGCGGCCTCGTCAAGGGAGACATGGCCCTCAGGCTCCGCGATCGCGGGCCCCGAGGTCTTGAAGATATTTGCTCGTACAGTGGACCGGTGCGGACATCGAGGACAGTGGTCGAGACGCCGGATTTCTCCGTCCACCTGGTTTCCTGCACGGCCCGGCATCGCACGTGGTCGACGCCGGAGCCAGGCGGGTCGTACGGCGTCGTCCTCGTACGCCGTGGAATGTTCGGTGTGCGTAGTGACGGCCACCGTGTGGTCGCCGACCCCACGATGGGCTATGTGCAGAGGCCGGGCGGCGAGTACGCGTTCGCGCATCCCGCCGGCGGGGACGTCTGCACGTTCGTCCTGGTGCGGCCCTCGCTGTGGCACGCCGTGGTGGGGGACGAGCCGCCGCACCCGCGGGTGGCGGTCGACGGCCGGGTCGAGCTCGCGCACCGGCTTCTCCTGCGTACCGGGCACGACTCGGCGGACCCCGCCGAACGGCTGGTGCACACGCTCGCGGCGGCGGTCCGTCCGCAAACCGACCGGCGTAACCCGGACCGCGGCGGCGGCCTGGCGGATCGGGCGCGGGAGGCCATCGTGGCGGACGACCCCGAAGCGGTCGATCTCGTACGGCTGGCCCGGGCGCTGGGGGTCTCACCCTCCCACCTGAGCCGGACCTTCCGTCGGCACGTCGGCATGACGGTCAGCCGCTACCGCAACCGGGTCCGGGTCAGCCGCGCCCTCGCCGGCATCGAGGAGGGGGAGCGGGATCTGGCGGGCCTGGCCACCGCACTCGGCTTCGCCGACCAGGCGCACCTCACCCGTACCATGCGAGCCGAACTCGGCCGTCCTCCCGGCCACCTGCGGCGGCTGCTGTCCGAGTAGAGCGGCTGTCGTCCGAGCAGAACGGGCCGCGGGGCCGGCCGGCGGCGTGCGCGGGCCGGCCCGGTGGCCGTCAGGAGGCGGCGTCGATGGCGTTCTTCGTGGTGGGCTCGGCGCCGTTGACGCTCGCGCCGTCCTTGGTGGCCGCCGCGGGGGTGCCGCCGGCCAGCAGGGAGCGGGCCAGGCCCAGCCCGGTGCCGCCCAGCGTGAGCGCCTTCGCCAGCATCTCCTCGATGCCCTGGGCGCCGTTGAGCACCACCATGTGGTCGACGTTGCCGAACGCCTTGGAAGCGGCCTCCACGATCTGCGGCCAGTTCTCGGCGAGCTGCTGGGCGATGACGGCCTCCTGGTTCTCCCGCAGCGCCTCCGAGCGGGCCCTGATCGCCTCGGCCTCGGCCAGACCCTTGGCCTTGGCCGCCTCGGCCTCCGCGAGACCCTTCGCCCTGGCCGCCTCGGCCTCCGCGAGACCCCGCGCCTTGGCCGCCTCGGCCTCGCCCAGACCGGTCGCCTTGGTCGCCGCGGCGGCGGCCTCACCGCGCACCCGCACCGACTCGGCGTCGGCCGCCGCCGCCTGCTTGACCTGGGACGCCTGGGCGGCCGCGCGCAGCTCGGTCTCCTTGGCCTCCGCCTCGGCCTGCGCGATGCGCGCGTCGCGCTCGGCCTGGGACAGCGTGACGGTCTCGTACGCCTTGGCGTCGGCGGGCTTGCGGACCTGCGACTGGAGCCGCTGCTCGGCGAGCTGGGCCTCCAGCTCCGCGGCCCTGGTCTCCTGGACGACGACCTCCTGGCGCGCGGTGGCCTCCGACAGCGGGCCGGCCTGCCGGGCCTTGGCCGCCGCCTGGTCCACCTCCGCCTGGTAGCCGGCCTGCTGGATCTGCGACTCGCGGATGGCCGAGGCCTTCTTGGCGGCCGCGACCTGCTCGGCCTCGGTGGCCTCCTGGTCGCGCTGCGCCTCGGCGATGCGGGCCGCGGCGGCGATCTTCGCGGCGTGCGGCTTGCCGAGGTTGGTGATGTAGCCGGTCTCGTCCTCGATCTCCTGGATCTGCAGCGAGTCGACCACCAGGCCGAGCTTGCTCATCTCGTCGGCCGCGGAGCTGCGGGTCTCGCTGGTGAGCCGCTCGCGGTTGAGGATGAGGTCCTCGACGGTCAGGTTGCCGATGATCGAGCGCAGGTGACCGGTGAACAGCTCGTGGATTGCCCCGTTCATCGAGTCCTGCTGGTCGAGGAAGCGGCGGGCGGCGTTCGCGATGCTGGTGAAGTCGTCGCCCACCTTATAGATGATCACACCACGTACCTGGACCGGGATGCCCTGCTGGGTCACGCAGTTGACCTGGAGATTCGTCGCCCGGCTGTCGAGCCGCAGCCGCCGGGCGGTCTGGAAGCCGGGCAGCACGGCGGTGCCCTTGCCGGTCACGATCTTGAAGCCGAGGCTGTCGGCCAGCTCGTTCTTCGTGTGGGCGCCGAGGCCCGAGATGATGAGCGCCTCGTTGGGCTCGGCCACCCGCCAGATGGCCTTGAACAGGAGGATGAGGACGATGAGGGCGACGACGGCCACACCGCCCACGACCAGGATCTCCGGGGACATGGGAGCCTCCGCGTAGTGGGGGGACAGGAGGAGGGAGCGAGTCAGACGACCGCGCGAGCGACGTAGACAGTGCGCGGGGGCGAATACTCCACGACGACGACGATCGACCCCACCGGGATCTCCTCGTCCGGAATGCTTGGATAGGCGTAGAACGCCTCGACACCCCCGCGGATGGGCACCATCACCTCGCCGACAAGGCCCGGGCCGATCCTGCCCGTGACCCTGCCCTGTCTGCCGACCACCCGCGTCACCCCGTCGTTCGCACCGCTCCTGGCTGCACCGCGAATGCGCAGGTTACCCCGTATCACCCTGCCGTGACAGAGCCGGTTTCCGTACCCAGCCCCGCTGGCCGCGCGATTCGCCCTACTCTGCACCATCACCCTGCAGAACGGGGAGGTAATGACAGAAGTTCCGCATTCCGCAATGCCGTACGCGACCGCCGGGCCGGGGCCGGAATCGGCCCCGGCGGCGGCGACCCGGAGTGGCGGCGGAGGTCAGTAGCAGACCTGCATGCCCTGGGAGATCCAGTCGTAGTAGCCGCCACCGCAGCCCAGGTGGTAGAGGTGCCGTGGGCGGGCGTTCTGTCCGCCGTACACCCCGCCCGCGGCGGTGATGGAGGCGTTCTTCATCAGAGAGAAGTGCAGGTGGGCCTCGGACGTGCCGGTGGCCCCGACCGCGCCGATGATCGTGTCGTTCGTGATGGTCTGACCTGCCTTGACGTAGACGGCGCTGAGGTGACACACGACGCTCCACCACCCGCCGCCGTGGTCCACGATGATGTACTGGCCGCAGCTCTCCCACCCGGAAGGCGCCCACCCGGCGTACTTGACCGTGCCGGCGCCGCCGGGGGACAGCACCGGGTCACCCGCACGCATGCCCAGGTCGACCGCGTAGTACTGGTTCATGTGATCGGTGGTGTTGCAGTTGACGTGGTAGTCGGTGCCGTAGTGCGGATTGGCGACGACGGATCCGGTTCCCCCGTTGGCCGCCGAGGTCAGCGGGGTCTGCAGGAACTTCGAGCTCGGCCAGTCCACGCAGCCGCTCGCCAGCGCCGGCAGCGATCCCGCGTCGCAATGCGGGATCCCCGGTGAGTAGCCGTCGGTGGCCACCGTCGGGGTGTCCATGTACCAGTCGTACACCCAGGTTCCGTCCGCGAGCCGGTCCCAGGTGCGGAACGGCCTGCCGTACTGGACCCGTCCGTCGACCTGGTCCCCGTTGTTGACCTGGCAGCTCACGTTCAGAGCGGTGCCGTTGGGCACGTAGCGGATCACATGGTTGACGTGGGGCTCGCTCTGGATGGCGAGGCCCTGAGCATCGGCACCCGTCACGTGGTAGGTGGCCGCCTGTGCGGGACCGGCGACCCCGAGCACGCCTACGACCAACGCGGCGAGCAGGATCAGGCTTCTCACCGCTGTCGACGAAGCTTTCATCGCTGTCCTTTCTGCTTCCCGTGCGCCTCCTGTGGACTGAGTTCCGGTTGTAGGAGCGGGATCGTTGGTGCGCACCCGCCGCGGCGCGAATCGCACCAACGAAACAATCCCGGGGCGCCGCCGATCGGTCCGGCAGTGCGTCGTGTGTCCTTCGCGCGTATCGCTATCGCGCCGGCGCGGCCGGCTCCTTCTTCCCCGGCCGGCGGAGTCTCGTGAAGGCCCAGGAGACGTCGGGCTCCACCGCCCAGCGGAACGCCCTGCGTACCGGGGACGTGCAGAGCAGAGCCGCGAGCACGGCTCCGAGGACCGCCATGGCGGCCACGCCGAGCGGGTTGACGAGGGCGTCGTGGAAGCGCTCGGCGACCTTCACGACGAACCCGTGCAGCAGGTAGGCGTACATCGTGGCGGCGCCCAGGCCGGTGAACCAGGTGCGGCGGCCTGGAGTGACCGCGAGGAACGCCATCACCAGCAGGGCGCCGACCGCCAGCATGGCGAGCCGGATCAGCGTGCCGGTCAGGTCGTCCACGCCGATCTGGTGGTTGGAGTGCCGCCAGCGGATCCACTCCGTCGGCACGAGGGAGTGCACGGCGAACGCCGCGGCGAGCGCCGCCGCCAGCACGGCCCCGCCCGCGATCCTCGCCCGGCGTCCGCGCAGGAGGTCGAGGTGCTCTGGCGTGAGCATGAGTCCGAGCACGTAGAACGGCAGCAGGCCGAACGTGCGGTTCATCGACAACTCGTCGGGCAGGGCGCTCGTGCCCGACAGCAGGCACAGCCCGACCGCGATCACCAGGGGATGGCGCAACTGCTGCCAGACCGGCGTGGACAGCCGCCAGAGGAACAGCGACATCAGGAACCAGGTCAGGTAGTACGGGTCGAGCAGGCTGATTTCGAGCTTGCCGTACAGGAGGAAGCGGGGCAGCGAATAGGCCACCTCGAAGAGGACGTACGGCACCGCGAGACCACTGATGAGCTTGCGCGCCTTACCCGGAGAAAACGTGAAATTTCGAGACAAATAGCCGCTGACGACGATGAAGAGCGGCATGTGGAAGAGGTAGACGAAGAAGTAGAGCGCATGCGCCGCGGGGACGTCCCGCAGGTCCTCGACGAGATGCCCGGAAACGACGAGCACGATGGCCAGGAACTTGGCGTTGTCCAGCAGCGGGTCGCGGGCGACGGCCCTGCCGGACGGGTGGGCGGGAGCGGTCACGATCATGCGGCCGGACCCTAGTCACCCGTCCGTGAGCACCGGCGCAACCGCGGGCGAACAGTGCCCGAACTCTTCCCCCCGGCCCCGGCCCTGCCGCCGCGTACGCGGCGACCCGAGCTCAGACGGCCCGGTAGCGCGTGGCGAGCCGCGGGCTCTGGCCTCCGAAGGCGGCGAGTTCGGCCCGGAAGACCGCGTCCAGGAGTCCGGCGTCCTCGACGCCCGGGGCGCAGACGGTCTCGCCCAGCTCCAGGCCGCGCAGGCTGGCCGTGACGACGTCGTCGGCGCTCATGCGGGGCACGGCGCTCATATCGAGGCCCTGACGCTCGTGGAACTCGGTGGCCACCACGCCGGGGCACAGCACCTGCACGGTGACTCCCGTGCCCTCGAGTTCCGCGCTCAGGGTCTGGGACATCGCGACGAGGTGGGCCAGGGTGCCGGCGTAGACGGCCCGGCGGGGCATCTGGGCGTGCGGCGCGGGGCCGCTGAAGGCGATCATCCCGGCCACGTTGACGATCGTGCCCTCGCCCGCGCCTGCATGCCCGCGACGGCGGCGCGGGTGAGCATCGTCGGGGCGACGACCTTGACGTGCACGAGTTCCCTGGCCTTGGCGGCGGGAAGCTCGGCGAGCGGCATGTAGTGGGACACGCCGGCGTTGTTCACGAGCATGGTCAGCGGCTCGGCCGCGCAGATCTCGGCGACCGTGTCGATGCCCTCGTCGGTCGACAGGTCGGCGGCCACGGTCCGCACCACGACCTCGGGGTGGGAGGCGGCGAACTCCTCCAGGCGCTCCTTCCGCCGGCCCACGATCACCAGGTCGTGGCCGCCTGCGGCCAGGCGCTCGGCGAAGGCCCTGCCGATCCCGGAGGTGGCGCCGGTGACCAGTGCGAGCGTGCTCATGACTGCTGTTCCCTTTCCTCGAACGGCCGCGAGGGCCGGAGTGCGGCTCTCGTGGAGCCGGGTCGTGTTCCGCATCCGTGACTCCAGGATGCGGAGGCGACCGGGTGAGCAGCCAGATGACCCGTCTTCCTGGGACTGGCGATACCAGGCCGGCGCTCCTTCAGGCGGACAGCCCCGTGGCGGCCAGGCTCGCGTCCCACAGGGCGGCGGCGAGGGCGGGGTCGGACATCCGCTCCGGCACTCGTACGGGAGCGTTCTTGACGAAGTATCGGCCCGGGTGATCGACCCCGTCGGCGTGGGTGGCGAGGTGGACGATGCGCTCGGCCCCGGCCTCCGGCGGCTCGCCCATGCCGGGGAGGAGCCACACCAGCTTCATGAAGAACGTGCCCTCGGCGAACGAGGTCTTGAGCACCCCGGGATGGAGGCATGTGGCGGCCAGGCCTCGCTCGGCGAGTGACACGGTGAACAGCGCGTTGGCCTGCTTGGAGTCGCCGTACTGCAGCCAGCCGTTCCAGCGCCGCCGCTCCCTGGACAGGTCGGCGGGGTCGAGGCGGCCCGTCTTCCCGGCCCGCGACGAGGTGGTGACGACCCGGGCGGACGACGCCGTGAGCCGGTCGAGGAGCAGGTTCGTCAGCAGGAACGGCGCCAGGTGGTTGACCTGCATCATCCACTCGTTGCCGTCCTCGGTGGTCCGGCGGTCGGGCGTCATCACCCCGGCGTTGTTGATCAGCACGTCGATGCGCTCGTACCGCGCCAGCAACTCCGCCGCCAGCCGGCGCACCTGATCGAGGGAGGAGAAGTCCGCGAGGAGCGTGTCCGGGCGGCTGCCCCCGGCCTGTTCCGCGCGGTCCGCGACCGCGCGCAGCTTCTCCGGGGTACGTCCGACGAGCACGATTTGGTGACCTCGCCGGGCGAGATCAAGGGCAGAAGCTGCACCGATTCCGGCACCAGCCCCAGTGATCACTGTAATCATCAGTTCCTCCCACTGCGCCAGAACTGTATCGGTGCTAGCCTTCTGTGCGATCTTCCGGAGGTGCATTCCCCCATAAATGCGGCGCGAGCCTCCAGCAATGCAGGAGTGGGCTATGGGTTCAAGAAACCGGTCGATTCGGTTCAAGATCTTCTTGTTGCTGCTCCTACCATTGCTCATGTTGAGCGCTATGTGGGGATTTGCCCTAAAGCTCACGGTCGGGGACGGTCTCGTCCTCCTGCGCTCCAAGACGCTGTACGACACCATCGGCGTGACCTCCACCGACCTGGGCACCCAGATCCAGGCCGAGCGCGCGCTGACCGCCGGCGTCCTGAGCAGCGGCCAGAACACCTCCGCCGCGCTCACCGCCCAGCAGGCCAAGACCACCGCCGCCGCGGACAACTTCAAGCGGTCCGCCAACGACAGCGCGACCCGCGACGCCATGAGCGACGAGCTCGTGGCGCCCCTGGAGTCCCTGCTGTCCTCCCTCGAACGCCTGCCCTCGATCCGTGAGGGCGTCTCGCTCGGCAGGTCCGACCGGCTGACCGCGATCACCGCGTACAACTCGATCATGGACGACCTGTTCGCGCTCTACGAGCGGCTCGTCTCGGTGCCCGACCTGGCCACCTTCCAGCAGGCCAGCGCCATGCAGGGGATGGGCAACGCGCACGAGATGATCACTCGTGAGGACGCCCTCGTGCGCGGGGCGCTCGCCAGCGGCACGATGACGGCCGACGAGCAGAACGCCTTCAGCGAGTGGGTCGCCACCCGGCGGTTCCTCTACGGCAAGAACCGGCCGGTCCTCAGCGGTGAGATGCGGGCGCCGTACGAGCAGGTGCTCACCTCGCCGCTGTTCGACCGGTTCACCGCCCTGGAGAACCAGATCGTCAACCAGGTGCGCGCCGGCGGCCCGCTCCCCGCGGACGCCGAGAAGTGGTCGCCGACCATCGACCAGCTGATCCTCCGGCTCGACTCGGCCCGGGTGAAGGCCTCGGACGCGCTCAGCGTCTCCGCCACCTCGGTCGCCACCGGCATCATGCTCCGCATCCTGGTCGCAGGCGGCCTGGGTCTCGTGGTGATCATCGCCACGATCGTCTTCTCCGTCCGGTTCGGCCGCCGTCTCGCCCGCGACCTCGCCGGCCTGCGCGACGCCGCGCTCGAACTGGCCGACGTACGGCTGCCGCAGGTCGTCGAGAAGCTGCGGCGGGGCGAGGACGTGGACGTCGAGGCCGAGGCGCCCCCGATCAAGGCGACGGGCTCCAACGAGGTCGAGGACGTCGCGCACGCGTTCAGCTCCGTCCAGCGCACGGCCGTGGAGGCCGCCGTCGGCCAGGCCGCCCTTCGCCGCGGCGTCAGCCAGGTCTTCCTCAACCTGGCCCGCCGCAAGCAGACCCTGCTGCACCGCCAGCTCACGCTGCTCGACACGATGCAGCGCCGCGCCGAGGACCCGGAGAGCCTGGAGGACCTGTTCCGGCTCGACCACCTGACCACCCGCATGCGCCGCCACGCGGAGAGCCTGATCATCCTGTCCGGCTCCGCGCCCGGACGGTCGTGGCGCAAGCCGGTGCCGCTCATCGACGTGGTCCGCGCGGCGATCTCCGAGGTCGAGGACTACACCCGCGTCTCGATGGCCCCGATGCCGAACGCCGCCATCGTCGGCGCGACCGTGGCCGACGTGGTGCACCTGATCGCCGAGCTGGTGGAGAACGCGACGATCTTCTCTCCTCCGCAGACGAAGGTGGCGGTGCGTGGGGAGGTCGTCGCCAACGGGCTCGCGGTGGAGATCGAGGACCGCGGTCTCGGCCTCACGCCCGAGGAGTACGACGAGATCAACACGCGGCTGGCCGACCCGCCGGAGTTCGACCTGGCGGACAGCGACCGGCTCGGGCTCTTCGTCGTCGGCCAGCTCGCCGCCCGGCACGAGATCAGTGTGGTCCTGCGGAGCTCGCCGTACGGTGGCACGACCGCGATCGTGCTCATCCCGCGGACCCTGGTGGTGGATGAGGGCTCGCCCGCGGCGCTCGCGGGCCCGGCCCCCGCGCGGCGCCCACGCGAAGCCCGCGCTGGCCGCAGGCGGCAACGACACCGACATCTCGCTCAGCGACACGCTCCATGCCGACCTCGGACTGGGCGGCCCCGCCCCGGCCGGTGGGCGCCGGGAGGTCCGTACGCTCGCCGGGGAGGTCGCGGAGGACGTTCCGGACGGCGTCCACGGCTCTGCTCTCCGGGAGGTTCCCAGGGAGGTTGTCAGCGAGGTTCCCGGAGAGACGGAGGAGGAGCGTGCGGGCGCGTCCGAGCCGTCCCCGTTCTTCACGCCGGCCTCCCTGCGGACCGAGGCCGTGCCCTCCGCCACGCGCGACGACCTCTCCCCGCGGCCCCTCGGCTCCGGCTTCGAGAGCCCGCGCCCGGCCGCGCCCTCCGCTTCTCCGGCCGTCTCGCCGTCCGTTTCGCCCTCCCCCGCACCGTCGTCCGAGCCGGCGCCCGCCAGCGCGGGGGTGGCGGCGAACGGCCTGGCGCAGCGGACGAGCAAACAGCGGGCCACGAGGCCCCGTCTCCAACGGAACTCACGCCGGCCTGCCGCGCAGGGTTCGCCAGGCCAACATCGCTCCGCAGCTTCGCGCCCAGTCCCCGGAGACGGCGCCGCAGACACCGCCCCTGTCCGCCCCGACCGTGGAAGAGCGGTCGCCGGAGGAGGCCAGGGCGATGTTCAGCGCCTTCCAGCGCGGCGCGCTGCGGGGCCGGGAGGACTCCGATCAGCCGGGTGGGGCCGCACCCGGCGACCACGTACACAACACGCACGGCGAGAAGGGTGACGAATGACCGGCAAAGCGACGTCGACCGGCGAACTGAACTGGCTGCTCGACGATCTCATCAGCAGGGTCGCCGCCGTCCGCCAGGCAGTGATCCTCTCCACCGACGGCCTCGTCGTCGGGGCTTCCCAGGGGCTGAGCCGGGAGGACGCGGAGCACCTGTCCGCGGTCGCGGCCGGTTTCCAGAGCCTGGCGCGGGGCGCGGGGCGGCACTTCGGCGGGGGGCGAGGTCAGGCAGACCATCGTGGAGATGGAGGCCGCGTTCCTGTTCGTCACGGCCGCAGGCCAGGGCACCTGTCTCGCCGTCCTGGCCGCATCCGACGCCGACGTCGGGCACATCGCGTACGAGATGGCGATGCTGGTCAAGCGGGTGGGCCAGCACATCTCCACCAACCCGCGGCGGATCTCCCCATGAGATGGGCGGCCACATGACGGGACCCCAGTGGATGGACGAGGAGGCCGGGCCGTTGGTCCGGCCCTACGCGCTGACGGGGGGCCGGGCGCGGCACTCCGGGGCCAAGCTCGATCTGATCACCATGGTGACCACCACGGGCTCACCGAGGGACGTCCCCGGCATTGGCCCCGAGCAGCGGCGGATCCTCGAGATCGCGCGCCGCGGCGCGTCGGTGGCGGACATCGCGTCCGACATCGACCTGCCGCTGGGCGTGGTCCGCGTCCTGATCGGGGATCTGCACGACCTCGGGCTCGTCGACGTACGGGCTCCGGGCAAGGTGGCGCCGCTGCCAAGCGAGCGCATTCTCAAGGAAGTGATCAATGGCCTTCGCGCCCTCTGAGGAGCCGGTCGCCCTCAAGATATTGGTGGCCGGCGGCTTCGGCGTCGGCAAGACCACGCTGGTCGGCGCGATCAGCGAGATTCGCCCCCTGCGCACCGAGGAGGTGCTGTCCGACCGCGGCGTCGGCGTCGACGACACCGACGGCGTGGAAGGCAAGACGACCACGACGGTGGCCATGGACTTCGGCCGCATCACCATCAGGGAAGGGCTCGTGGTCTACCTGTTCGGCACCCCCGGACAGGAGCGCTTCTGGTTCATGTGGGACGAACTGTCCTACGGCGCGCTCGGGGCCGTCGTGCTGGCCGACACCCGCAGGCTGACCGACTGCTTTCCGTCGATCGACTACTTCGAGCAGCGCGGCACGCCGTTCATCGTCGCGGTCAACTGCTTCGACGGCGCCGACCGGCACGAGCCCGAGGACGTGCGGATCGCCCTCGACCTCGACCCGGACGTCCCCGTCCTGCTCTGCGACGTACGGCGCCGCGCCTCGGCCAAGGTCGTGCTCGTCACGCTCGTGGAGCACGCGCTCAAGATGCTGACCGCCGCCCAGCGCTGACCTGCCCACGCTGATTCGGCTCGGGGACCGGGGCCCGGCTCGGCCGCCCCGGTCGCCGACGATCGGCGACCGACGCGGACGGACAGGGGGCGTACATGATCGACGGATGGGCGGCCGAGGCCGTCGCGCGCCTGGACCGGGAGCGCGAGAACGCGGGCACGACGCCGCTTCGCGAGTTTCCGCTGCCCGGGGCGTGGGGTGTCCGTCTGCGGCTGAAGGACGAGTCGGCGCAGCCCACCGGTGGTCTCAAGCACCGGCTGGCCCGCGCCCTGTTCGCCCAGGCGATCACCTCCGGGCGGATCACCGAGGGGACGACCGTGGTCGACGCCACCGGTGGTCCCATGGCCGTCGCCGAGGCCTACTTCGCCCGGCTGCTCGGCCTGCCGTACATCGCGGTGATGCCGAAGAAGTCCTCCGGGGCCGGCGTCGAGCGGCTGGGCGGCACGTGCCGGTACGTCCATCCTCCGCTCGCCGTGTACGAGGAGGCCGCCCGTCTGTCCGAGGAGATCGGCGGCCACTACCTCGACCACTACCGCACGGCGGCGGAGGTCGACTGGCGTGGCGCGAGCCTGGCCGACGAGCTGTTCGGGCAGCTCGGCGAGTGTCCGCGCTGGATCGTGGTCGGGGCGGGCACCGGCGCGACGTCCGCCGCGATCGGCCGGCGCCTGCGGGCCGACGGCCTCCCGGGAAGGCTGGCCGTCGCCGATCCGGAGAACTCCGCCTACTTCCCCGGCTGGGCCACCGGCGCTCCCGACTACGCCACCGGCATGCCCAGCCGGATCGAGGGCGTCGGCCGGCCGCGGATGGAGCCCGCCTTCGACTCCGCGGTCGTCGACCTGGTCGTCCCCGTGCCCGACGCCGCGAGCGTGGCCGCCGCCCGGTACGTACGGCAGGTGACCGGGCTCGCGGTCGGCGCCGCCACGGGGACGAACCTGTGGGCCGCCCTCGAACTCGTCACCCGGATGCGCGACCGGGGCGAACGGGGCGAGGTGGTCAGCGTGATCGGCGACGCGGGCGAGCGCCATCTCGCCACCTGCCACGACGACGCCTGGGCGGAGGGCAGGGGCCTCGACTGGCGGCCGTACGCCGAGCGCCTGCGCGACCTGCTCGGCGAACCCTGACCCCGCGCTCCGCACACCGCGCCTCTGGGGCCGCACCACCTGCGGATGCGGCCCCTGTCCCCTCTCCGGCCGGCCTTCGGGAGGTTCAGACCACGGTGCAGGGGACGCCGTTGAGGGTGAAGGCGGTGGGTTCGGCGGTGTTGCCGGTATGGGTCGCCTGGAATCCGATGTCGATGGTGGCGCCGGGGGCGATCGTGGCGTTGTAGCTGACGTTGCGGGCGCTCACCTGGCCGCTGGAGGGCGAGTAGGTGGCGTTCCAGCCCGAGGTGATGGACTGCCCGGAGGGCAGGGTGAAGGCCAGCGTCCAGCCGTCGATCGTCGAGGTTCCGGTGTTGGTGATGTTGATGCTCGCGGTGAAGCCGTTGTTCCAGGTGCTCATCGTGTAGGCGACCCGAGGCCCGGTCCCGGTGCCGCCACTCGGCGAGGGGGTCGGCGACGGGGAGGGCGACAGGACGGGCGACGGGGAGGGCGAGGAGCCGCCGCTCAGACTGGTCACGAAGGTCGTCATGCTGCGAGCGGGGAGCGTGACGGTGAGGGAGCCGTTCGACATGCTGGTCGCCGCCTGGGGTGCGACGTTCCTGCTCGCGTCGGTCAGCCAGGACGAGACACCGGCCGAGCCGGCGTTCGCCACGGTGAACTGCTGGCTCACCGCGGAGGTCCCCTTGTTGATGGCGACGATGACGACGGTGTTACCACTCCGGTACGCCGAGACGTAGACGTTCGACGCGGGGTTCGCCGTCGCGTCGATCCGCACGTATCCGGGGCGGACGAACCTGGCGAACTGCGCCATGATGGCGCCGCGCTTGCTGATCTGGCCGTCCTCGCGCATGGGGCCATAGCTGCGCCGGATGTACCACCAGACGTACGTCTGGAACTCGGCGTCCACCATGGCGCGGTGCATGTGCTCGCCCACGTCGAGCGCCTGGGGCCAGGTGTCCGCCGAGTCGGTGCTGTTGGGGTAGTAGACCTCGGTCATCCAGAGTTCCTTGCCCGCGCCCTTCTGTTTGAAGAGGGGGTAGGGGAAGTTCGAGTACGGCGTGCCGTAGAGGTGCGCCCCGATGATGTCCACGTTGGCGAGCGCCGTGGAGTCGTTGAGGATCGGGTCCGACATGCTCTTGACGTACTGGAAGGACTCCGGCGCGATGACCCTGGTGCCGATCGAGCCGGCGTTCTCCCGCAGGAACCGGACGATTTCGGCGGAGGTCCACCACGTCCAGTCCTGCGCGTAGTCGGGCTCGTTCTGCACGGATATGGCGTACAGGTTCACCCCGTTGTTCCGCATGTAGGTGGTGAAGTCGTTCAGGTGCTGGGCGTAGGCGGCGTACGAGCTGTACTTGAGGCGTCTCGCGTTGGTCTGGCTGCCGCGGGTGAAGGTCTCGACCATGCCGGCGGGGGGATTCCACGGCGAGGCGAAGACCGTCGCTCCGAGCTCGACCGCCCGCTTCGCCGTCGCCAGGTCACGACTCCAGTCCGACTGGTTCTCGCCGACGGGGATCCGCAGTATCGAGAACCCCAGCTTGCCGTCGCCGTTGCCGAACGCCGTGTCCCGCTGGGCGGCCGTCAGGTCGCCGGCCCAGGCCGCGTGGGTCATGCCGCCGAAGCCCCGGATCGTCTGCCGCTGCGCCGACGGATTGATGGTCGCGGTGGCCGCCGCGGCCTCCGTGGCCCCCAGAACCGACGTCGCGGCCGTGATGACCGGCAGGGCGCCCATCGTCGCCAGGACGGATCTCCGGCTCAGCAGTCTCCGCTCGCCGCTCACCGGCTCGTTCTGGTCTTGCGCCATGTCTCCTCCTCTTGGCCGTCGGCGCCGATCCGGCGCCTTCTCGGTCCCACCGGCCCGGTCGGCGCCGGTCTCCGGCGTCGCCATTGGAACGGACCTCGGTCGTGTTATCGCTAACACGCTCTGGCCTGATCGACTCCTGTGTATGTTTGCGCTAACAACTCTCCGTGTGGACCTGCACACGAGTGCGACGGGGAATGCGGACCGCTCAGGTGGTCGCGCGAAGGGGTGATACTCCAGCGGAGTGTTGTTGCGCCCCCGACAGGGGTCAAGCCCGAGGCGGCCCCGCGAGCAGGCGAACTGTACGGATGTCTCGCCGAACCTGAAAGTTTCACTTCGGGCCGTGCGGCGCCCCCGCGCCCGCACGACCCGGCCTGCTCCGCACGGTCAGCGGTGGACCATGAAGCCGGCGTGCCGGCCGATCCGCTCCCTGAGCGACGGCCCCCAGGTGAGCTGCGCGAGCCGTACGGCCAGCACTCCGAGGACGGCCACCTCGGCGGTCAGCAGCAGCCGTTCCACCAGGCCGATCATGACGCCGTGGCCGGGCAGCGCGACGTACGTGATGGCCGCGAGGCCGAGACCGGAGGCGAGCGTCAGCCACTCCAGCGGCCGGACGGCGGCCTTCCAGCGCTCGTCCTGTCCCAGGCGGCCCACCAGCTGGATGGCGGCGGCGGGCACGCTCACGAAGGCCGCAACCGACAGGACACCGTGGAGCTCCCCCTGCCAGGCCGTGCTCGACGGGACTACGGCCGCGCCGATGAGCGAGACGCTCCACACGCCGATCAGGCGGGCGGGCCAGCCGTGCACCGGCGCGTCGAGCGCGCGCATCCCGGCCAGCAGCGCGAGCGAGGCCAGGCCGAGGACGGCCATGGCCGTCTCGATGGCCCCGCCCCCGTCATGGGCGGCGTACTGGCTGATCGTCATGGAGACGGGGTCCAGGGAGGCATCCCCGCCCACCTGCGCCGCCACCACGGTGACGACCGCGAGCAGGATGCCGCCGCCGGCGAGCAGGGGATAGAACCTCTTGACCATATGGTGAGAATCCCGCGAATGGCCCCTTCCTAACATCCGGGACAACGCGTAGATCCCCCCGAGAAGGGGTCAGGGTCGTCTCAGGGTGGGGCCCAGGCCGTCGGGGACGCCGCGCCTTCGGGGCGCGGTTCGCGGGCCCCACCCCGGACGTCACTCCTGCGCGGCCTCCTGGTAGCGCTCGCGCAGGCCGGGGGTGGGATCGGCCTCGTAGCGCTCGGCCGCGCCCGTGTCCCACAGCGGCGGTTCCGGCTCCCCCGACAGCAGCCAGGCGGCCTGCTTGGCCGCGCCGTCCGCGACGTACTCCCCGGGGGTGGGCACGAGCACCGGCCGTCCGAAGACGGTCGGCGCGATGCGCCGCACCGCCTCCGAGCGCGCGCCGCCGCCGATGAGCAGCACGCGCTGCGGCTCGACCCCGAGGGCGTCCAGCGCGTCGGCGAGGCCGCAGAGCATGCCCTCGACCACCGCCCTGGCCAGGTGCTCGGGGGTGGACGTGGCCAGCCTGAGACCGTGCAGCGACCCCGTGGCGTCGGGACGGTTCGGGGTGCGCTCCCCCTCCAGGTAGGGCACGAGCACCAGTCCGTCCGCACCCGCCGGCGCCCGCAGGGCGAGGTCGCTCAGCCCCTCGGGGCCGACCCCGAGCATCCGGGCGGCGGCGTCCAGCACCCGTGCCGCGTTCAGCGTGCAGACCAGCGGGAGGTAGCGGCCGGTGGCGTCGGCGAACCCGGCGACCGCCCCGGACGGGTCGGCGGACGGCGCCTCGGAGACGGCGAACGCCGTGCCCGAGGTGCCGATGGACACCACCACGTCACCGGGCCGCATGCCGACGCCGAGCGACGCCGCCATGTTGTCGCCGGTGCCGGGGGCGAGCAGCGCGCCGCCCTGCTCGGCCGTTCCCGCCTGCTCGGCGGGACCGAGCACGCGGGGCAGGTCCGGCACCCTGCCCATGGCCAGTTCGAGCAGGTCCGTACGGTAGTCGCCGGTGGCGGGCGACCAGTAACCGGTGCCGGAGGCGTCGCCCCGGTCGGTCGTGATCACGCCGGGCCGGCCCGCGAGCCGCCAGGTGAGCCAGTCGTGCGGCAGGCAGACCGACCGCGTACGGCGGGCGTTGTCCGGCTCGTTGCGGGCGAGCCAGCGGAGCTTGGTCACCGTGAAAGAGGCCACCGGGACGCTGCCGACGGCCTCGGCCCACGCCTTCGGGCCGCCCAGCTCGGCGACCAGGTCGCCGCCGCCCCGGCCGAGCGGGTGTCGTTCCACAGCAGGGCCGGCCGGACCACCTCGCCGTCCTCGTCGAGGCAGACCATGCCGTGCTGCTGGGCCGCCACGCTCACCGCCGCGACGTCCGCCAGCCCTCCCGCCTGCTCGATCGCGCTCTGCAGCGCGGTCCACCAGTGCTCGGGATGGACCTCGGTGCCGTCGGGGTGGGAGGCGCGGCCCTCGCGCACGAGGGCCCCGCTCTCCGCGTCCCGGATGACGACCTTGCAGCTCTGGGTCGACGAGTCGACCCCCGCGACCAGCGTCACAGTCGTCGTCCCTCCACTCTCACCTGGTCGTTCAGCCGCGCACGCCGAGGAGGTGCTCCAGCGCGAGCTGGTTGAGCCGGGTGAAGTGGAAGCCGCGGGCGGCCACCTCGTCCACGTCGATCGACTCGGCCAGGATGTCCTCGTACGTCTCGCCCTCGGCCAGGGTCGGCTGGGCCAGCTCGGTGAGCTTGCTGGCGGCCAGCGCGTCCTGCACCTCGGGGTCGGCGCGGAAGGCCTTCGACTTCTCCTTGAGGATGAGGTAGGTCCGCATGTTCGCGGCCGCCGAGTCCCAGACGTCTTCCTTGTCCTCGGTGCGCAGCGGCTTGTAGTCGAAGTGGCGGGGGCCGTCGTAGCCGCCGTTCTCCAGCAGGTCGACCAGGAAGAACGCGCTCTTCACGTCGCCGTGGCCGAAGACGAGATCCTGGTCGAACCTCGGGCCGTGCTGGCCGTTGAGGTCGAGGTGGAACAGCTTGCCGTGCCACAGCGCCTGCGCGATGCCGTGCACGAAGTTCATCCCGGCCATCTGCTCGTGGCCGACCTCGGGGTTGAGGCCCACCATCTCGGGGTGCTCCAGCGAGTTGATGAAGGCCAGGGCGTGGCCGATCGTCGGCAGCAGGATGTCGCCGCGCGGCTCGTTCGGCTTGGGCTCGACGGCGAACCGGATGTCGTAGCCCTTGTCGATCACGTACTGGCACAGGAGGTCGAAGCCCTCCTTGTAGCGGTCGAGCGCGACCCGCACGTCCTTGGCGGCGTCGGACTCGGCGCCCTCACGGCCGCCCCAGCACACGTACGTCTTGGCGCCGAGCTCGGCGGCGAGGTCGATGTTGCGCATGACCTTGCGCAGGGCGTACCGCCGGACTTCGCGGTCGTTGCTGGTGAAACCGCCGTCCTTGAAGATCGGGTGGGTGAAAAGGTTGGTCGTGGCCATCGGCACCTTCATGCCGGTGTCGGCCAGGGCCTTCTTGAAGCTCTCGATGGCCTTGGCGCGGTCCTGCTCCACCGCGAGGAGGTCGTCGTCGTGGAAGGTCACACCGTACGCGCCGAGCTCGGCCAGGCGATGGACGCTCTCGACCGGGTCCAGCGGGGCCCGGGACGCGTCACCGAACTGGTCGCGCGCCTGCCAGCCGACGGTCCACAGCCCGAACGTGAAACGGTCCTCGGGAGTGGGGGTGTACATGAGTCGCCTCCGAATTAGTCTATGTTGTGGACTAAATATCCGACGTGATGAGCCGCAGGGTCAAGAGGGTGTGTCCGTGTTCTCAACGCCGGCAGTGGAGGATGTGATGGCGCAGCCCGTACGGCGTGATGCGGCTGGCGCGTGGAGGTGCGGATGACGGGGGCCGTTCGGCGTGAGGCGGGACTCGCGCGGAGGGTGCGATGACGCGGGCCGTCCGGCGTGAGGCGGGACCCGCGCGGAGGGTGCGATGACGCAGGCCCTGCGGCATGACGCGATGCGCGCCCGGAACCTGGCGCTCGTCCTCGGCGCGGTCGGCGCCCGGGGATCGGTGACCCGGGCCGCCCTCGCCGAGATGACCGGCCTGACCAAGACGACCGTCTCCAAGCTCGTCGGCGACCTCATCGAGGGCGGTCTCGTGGTGGAGACCGGCGCCGTCCGGGACGGCGAGCGCGGCAGGCCCGGCGTCGAGATCAGGATCAGCGGGCAGCACGTCGCCGCCCTCGGGCTGGAGATCAACGTCGACTACCTCGCGGTGTGCGTGGTCGACCTCGCCCGGACGGTACGGCTGCGCCGTACACAGGCTGTGGACAACCGGTCCGCGCCCCCTGTGGACGTGATCGCGCGACTTGGGGATTTGGCCGCCGCGGTTGTGGACGAAGCTGTGGAGAAGGGTCTGCGGGTGGTCGCCGGCGTGCTGGCCGTCCCCGGCCCTGTGGACATGACCAGCGGGGTCGTCCACAACGCGCCGAACCTCGGCTGGCGCGACGTGCCGCTGGCGTCGCTTCTGCGGTTCCCCTTCCCCGTACGTGTGGAGAACGAGGCCAACCTGGCCGCGCTCGGCGAGCTGTGGTTCGGGTCGGGACTGCCCGACTTCCTGCACGTGTCGGGAGAGATCGGCATCGGAGCGGGCCTCGTGGTCCGCGGCCGGCTGTTCCGGGGCGCACACGGCTTCGCCGGGGAACTCGGGCACGTCGTCGTCTCCCCCGACGGCCCGCCGTGCCGCTGCGGCGGGCGCGGCTGCCTCGAACAGTACGCAGGCCAGGACGCACTCCTGACCGCCGCCCGCACCACCGCCGCAGCCCGCTCCGCCGCCACAGGCCGCCTCGCCGCCGATGCGCCCCCGGCCAGAACGTCCGGGAACGCGCCAGCCGGGGCATCCGGGAACGCGCCGGCCGGCCCGCCGCACAAAGCGGCCGACGCGGCGCGCCCATCGCACTCGCCCGGGATGCTCCTGCCCGCGCAGCAGGGTGTGTCGTGGATGCTCTCCCGGCTGCGGGAGGGCGACGAGAACGCGCGTGCCGCCTGTGAGCGGGCGGCCTGGGCACTCGGCGTGGCCCTGTCGTCGGCGGTCAACCTCGTGGATCCCGACGCGATCGTCCTCGGCGGTATCTACGCGCCGCTCTTCCCCTGGATCGGCGACATGGTCGCCGACACGCTGAAGGCCCGCCTCGGTCAGATGCGCGGCGCCGTGCCACCCGTGGTCGTGTCACGGCTCGGCGCCGAGGCGGCCGCCCTCGGCGCGGCCGGACAGGTGATCGAGCAGGTCATGGCCGACCCCGCCGCTCACCTGCACGGCTAGATCGACGCACGGGCTCACCGTTCAAAGCGCCGCACCGCCGCCGATCCTTTCGATGATCAGGGAGATGCCGACGGCGATCATCCCGGCACCCGCCAGGCGGCTCACGGTCCGCGCCGCCGCGGGGCGGGAATTCAGGACGGTTCGCGTCACCGAGCCGAGGGCGAGGTAGAAGGCCGCACAGGTGATCGTGAAGACCAGGCCCAGGGCGCCCATCTGGACGGGTAAGGGCCAGTCCCGGTCGGGGCTGGTGAACTGCGGAAGCAGCGCGATGAAGATCAGCAGGCCCTTGGGGTTGAGTCCGCTGACTCCGGCGCCCTGGCGATGGTCGCCCAGCCCGTCCTCGCCTGCGCCTCGGCCGCGGCGTCACCGGTCGCGGTGAGGGGCGCGGAAGGCGAGGCGAGTGTCCGTACGCCGTGCAGCACGAGGTAACCGCCGCCGAGGACGGTCAGCGTCGTGAGCGCTGCGGGATTTTCCGCGACGAAGGCACCGACACCGGCCGCGACGACGACGGTCATGCCCCCGTAGCCGAGCACGAGCCCGCCCACGGCCGGGACCACGGACCGGTCGCGCAGCCCCGCGCTGAGCGTGAACGCCCAGTCCGCTCCCGGCACGACGATCAGCAGCAGGGCGACACCCCAGAAGGCGACGGTGACTCCTCCGCTTCCTGAAGGGAGCGGCTTCTCGCTAAGCCGCTTCCGCAGCGTCGCGAAGGGCAAGCCCTGCCCTGAGAATGTTCTTGGCCGCGTTCACGTCGGCGTGCGCGGTGTGCCCGCACGCCCTACAGGCGAACTCGGCTTGGCTGGGGCGGTTCTCCTTCGCGCAATGCCCGCAACGCGAGCAGGTGCGGGAGGTGTTGGCAGGGTTCACCGCGATCAGCTTACGACCGGCGCTTTCAGCCTTGTGCGCGAGCACACGCAGGAACACCCCCCAACCCGCGTCCAGGATGCTCCGGTTGAGGCCGGACTTGGCCGCGACGTAACGGCCGGGGTTGTCGATTGTGCCCGAAGCCGAGCGGGTCATGTTCGCGATCCGCAGGTCCTCGTGCACGATCACGTCATACGCGCGGACCAGGGTGAGCGCCGCCTTGTGTGCGGTATCAAGACGTTGGCGGCGGACCTTCGCATGCAGCGCCGTCACCCTCGCCACCGCCTTACGCCGCCGCCTGGACCCCCGCTTCTTTCGGGCCAGAGCCCGCTGGGCCGCGCCAGACGGCCGGCGGACGCCTTCAGGTGGCGCGGGTTGGCCAGCGGATCCCCGTCGCTGGTGGTGACCAGCGATGCCACGCCCATGTCCACGCCCACGACCGCGCCCGTCGCGGGCAAGGTCTCGGCGAGGACGTCATCGCACGACAGGATCACATACCAGCGGGTGCCTTCCCGCTTGACGCTGATCGTCTTCACCCTGCCGCGCACCGGGCGGTGCTGGTGCACCCGCACGTGCCCGATGCCCTGCAAACGGACGAACGTCACAGTCGGGTGCTCGGGTTGGGAGTCCCACCGGCAGCCGTCGCCGTCCTTGGGCCAGGTCACGGTGTCGAACCAGCCGCGCCCCTTGAACCTGGGGAACCCGGGTGTGCGCCCCTCACGGACCCGCGTGAAGAACGCACGGAACGCCTTGTCCAACCGCCGCAGCGTGGCCTGCTGGGAGGAGAACGACCACCGGCCCTGACCGGCGGGGTCATCGGCACGAATGTCCTTCAACTCTGCGGACTGGTCACCGTAGCGAACCGTGACCCCAGCCTCGCGGTAGGCCGTCCGCCGGTGCTCCAAGGCAGCGTTGTAGAGCTGCCGGTGATCCTCAAGGCACGCGGCGAGCGAGGCGCCCTGCTTTTCGGTGGGACGCAGCAGGAACGTGAACGACCGGCGCACACCCACCTCCCACGTTCCTCTCACGTTCAGTAATCAGATCACCACGCTATCGGAAGGTGCCGTCAAAACCCGGAGGAGGAAGCGTGGAATCACCGGTCAGCCAAAGCAGGCCGCGGATCAGCTCCTCAAGGCGGGCCTTCACCCGGCCAGCCAGAACGGGACGGCGGTCTTCGGACACCACACCACGTGGTATCCGAGGTCCTGCGCCGCATCGGGGGAGGCGCGCACCTGACGAGTCACACGATCACCATGAAAGAACCGCCCATCGCATCCAGCAGTGAGAGGAACTCGCGATGAGCCCGGAGAGAAACCAGTCAGGGACGGCATTCCCCCGTCGCCTGAAGGCGACGGTCCCCTGCCGAGGTTCTGATGGTGCCGACTTCTTGCCCGTAGGGCCGTTTGAATAGAAAGCTCCACCCCATGGACGCCATCGACCGGAAAATCCTTGCCCTGCTGCAGGAGAACGGTCGCCTCACTGTCACCGAGCTCGCCTCACGGGTCGGGCTGAGCGTGTCCCCCTGCCATCGCCGGCTCCGTGAGCTGGAGCGCAGCAAGACCATCCGCGGCTATCGGGCCATCGTCGACCCGAAGCCGTCGGACTGCCCTTCCAAGCGCTCGTCTTCGTGACCATGCGGCAGGAGGACCGCGACACCCTGCTGAGCTTCGAGGCGGCCGTCGCCGAGATCCCCCAGGTCGTCCAGGCCCAACGCCTGTTCGGCGATCCCGACTACCTCCTGCGCGTCCTCACCGCCGACCTCACCGCCTACCAACGACTGGAAGACGATCACCTCGCCACGCTCCCCGGCATCCAGCGGCTGACATCCACTCTCGTCATGAAGCAGGTCGTCGACAGTCGCCCGGTGCTCGGCCCCGCGCACCGAACCCCGTACAGGTCCTGAAGAGTGCCGTCTCCGCTGTCACCGGCGTCCATGGCAGGAACGGGCGGCCATCGCGGGGGCCGGGCACGCCAAGGGCCGGTAAGGACCTGTGCCGATCTTGTCCAGCTCGGGTCAGCGCCCTGCTCCGGCGGGGTATGAGGCCGCCGTTCCACAGAACCGGACGGGCGACGGTCACCGTCGGCCGTCCAGCGGAAAGGCGAGTACCGAGATGTCCCGCTACTGGACGCGGCCCACCGGCGACACCGTGGTCCGCACGGCCCGGCGGCTGGCCCTGGCCGCGCTCGTGATCCCGGCGACGGGAATCTGCGCCGCGCAGCCGGTGGCGGCGCGTGTCACCCCGCCCGTACGGGAGGGGCTCGCGGCCTTCCGCGTCCACGGGCCGGGTGGAGGCGGAGGTCAGGTGATCGAAGGAGGACGCGCGAGCGGCAGCCAGAGCCGGTCCGGTGCGGGCAGGTTCAACCAGAGCCTCACCGGGGCCGTCTCCCCCACCTTCGTCATGGGACAGACGCAGCTACCGGTCACCAACACCCGCTCGCTCGACCTGCAGGCCGCCTTCTGCGGATCGCAGCCCACTACCTGCGCCATGGGACAGAACATGCCGATCCGCTGGAAGTCCTGACACTCCGCCGTTCGCGCCCCCACCGTTTCGGCGGGGACCGGCTCCACTTCCACCGCGTGCGACCCGAGAGGCCGGGACGGTCCCGCTCAGGCGCTCAGCGGCTCACAGGCCCGAGGGGTCGCGGCCGAGGCTGATCTCCTCGGCGATGCGGCGCAGTTCGTCGGCGGCCAGCCGGGGTGTGCCGGGCAGGCCGGCGGCCAGCGCCGAGATCACCTGGTGGAACGGCGCGCCGGCATGGCGGACCGCGACCTCGTGCACCGCCCGGAACAGGACCAGGTTGTCCTCGTGCTCCCGCGTCGCCCTGTCCACGATCATGACGTCCCCCTCCGCCGGCCTCGTCGCCGGCACGCTACCCGACCCCCTGCTTCCGGCGCCGTGTGTGGCGCGGTGGGCGGTGCGCCACCCCCTGGCGGCTCCGCCCGGTGGCCACCGTACGACCTGCCACCGACAGTTTCCGGGAAACCCACCGAGGTACAATTACTTGAGAGTTCAAGTTTCCAGGAGGGCGTCATGCCGGTCCAGCGACTCAACCACGCCGTGCTGTACGTGCGGGACGTCTCCCGCAGCGTGGCCTTCTACCAGGAGGCCCTGGGGTTCCGCGTCGTACAGGCGTTCCCCGGGGCGGCGTTCCTGCAGGCCGAGGGGTCCTCGAACGACCACGACCTCGGGCTGTTCCAGATCGGGGCGCAGGCGGGGCCATCGTCCGCCGGGCGCGCGACGGTCGGCCTCTATCACCTCGCCTGGGAGGTCGACACGCTCGCCGAGCTGCACCGGATCGCCACCAGGCTGACGGAGATGAACGCCCTGGTCGGCGCGTCCGACCACTCCACCACCAAGGCCCTGTACGCGAAGGATCCGGACGGGCTGGAGTTCGAGGTGTCCTGGCTGGTGCCCGCCGACCTGCTCACCGACGAGGTCCTGAACGGACGCGCCCAGATCAAGCCGCTCGACCTCGCGAAGGAACTGGAGCGGTACGGCGCGCAGACGCGCGGCGGGGTCGGTGTCAGCGTCTGATCCCGGCGACCACGGACGGCCACCCGAGGCAGGGCCGCGAGACGGCCACCCCAGGCACGCGCGTAGCGACGGCCACCCGCCCGTCGCCGCTGTCGGCTCCGCTTCGGGGGCAAGATCACACCCGGCGCCGGCTGTACCAGGCGCAACGCGACCACGACCAGCAAGTACAAGACGCCGCCCGGGAACGCACACCGCGCCTGTCGTGTTCAGGCGTGCTGACGCTCCTCCCGCTGCCGGATCAGCTCCTCGACCGCGCTTGGCAGGGTCGTCTCGAAGTCGATCAGCTTCGCCCACGTCGGGGTCACGACGATCCGGACCATGCCGTCGCGGTAGAGGGAACGCACCTCCGCCTCCCACTCGACTCGTTGCTCGGGCGTCATCTCGTAGGTGCTGGTCTGCTGGAGGTACTCATCCGGGATGCCATCGACGTAGTCCAGCTCGGCCCGGCCGCGGATGAGCAGGATCTTGGGCGGGTGCACCTCGGTGTCGATTGTCAGGGCGACCATAGGGTTCTCGCTCAAGGACCGAAGCTTCGGAGCGTTCTTCGGAGTGGACATGACGATCTCCGTGCCGTTCCAGGCAAAGATGATCGGGATGTTGCGGGGTGTGCCGTCCTTGGCGACGTAGGCCAGGCGGGCCACGTCGCGCGCCAGCAGCTCCTGGCTGATCGGCCGGTTCAGTATCTCGGTGATCTCGTTCGGTCGCACAGTCGCTCCTCCGGTTGTCGTTGGATCGTTGGGGGTGGTCTCGGCCGGCCGCGGCGGGCCGTCAGGCGAGCTCTTCTGCGAGGGCGACGACGATCCCCTCGGGGCCGCGGAGGTAGCAGAGCCGGTAGCTGTCCTCGTACCGGACCACCTCGCCCATGAGTTCGGCGCCGTGGGGGCGCAGGCGGGCGATGACGTCGTCGATGTCGTCGACGGCGAACATGATGCGGCGAATGCCCAGCGTGTTCGCCGGGGCGTCCTCCGGCACGCCGCTGATCGCCGTCGGCGTGTGGTACTTCGCCAGCTCGATCCGCCCGTGGCCGTCCGGGGTCCGCATCATCGCGATGTCGACTCGCTGGTCGTCGAGCCCGACGAGACGTGCCGCCCAAGGCCCCTCGATCAGCCCCTTGCCCTCCAGCTCCATCCCGAGTTCCACGAAGAACGCGATGACCGCGTCGAGGTCGTCGACGATGATGCCGATGTTGTCCATCCGCTTGATCGTCATGCTGGGTCTCCTTCGTCACGCGGCCGGTTCGTGGCCGCTGGTATGCCTGGGACGGGGCCGGAACCGCGTTCTCGACATCCTCGACGGCTCAGTCCCGAATTTTTCGTCAGCGATCGTGGCGCTGTTCGTAGGTGCGGCGCACGCTGGTGCCGTTGCTGAGGTCCGCGCCGTACACGTGCAGCGTGATCGCGATCGTGTCACCGGTGTTGCGGACCCGGTGGATGTCGTCGGGCGGGGCGACGCCGCTGACCGAGCCGGCGGGCCGGTGCCGTTCGCCGATCTCGACCAGGCGGTCGCCGTCGATGTCGTAGAGGGTCTCGGTCTCGGCGCCCTGGAGCACCACGAACGAGCACCACACCAGGTGGTCGTGGATCTCCGTCACCTGGCCCGGCCGCCACACCACCGCGGACACCGAGAACGCCGCCTCGGTGTGCAGCGTGTGCCGGGTGTAGCCATCGGGCGAGCCGGCCCGTTCGGCCACGGTGAGGAGGTCCACGTCCGGTTCGCTCTCTGCCAGGACGTCGGCCACCTGTTCGGCGATGGTGCGCGGGTCCGCCTGGCGGCAGGCGCGCGACCGGATGCGTGCGACCAGCTCGGTCAGGCCGGGCCTGGGCGGCGAGCCGGTGGAGGTGGTGTCGGTGGGGGCAGTGCCGGCGGGGGTGGACATCTGCTCGGTCATGGCAACGATGCTTGCCCATCGGCGGTCATGACGTCTAATGCCAAAGGCGCCGACGTCCCATAGATAAACTTGATACGTGATGAACCTGACACACCTGCGGGTTCTCGAGGCCGTCGCCCGTCACGGGTCGGTGACCGAGGCGGCCAGGGAGCTGCACTACTCCCAGCCCTCGATCAGCCACCACCTCGGGCGGCTGGAGTCCTCGATCGGTGCCCGGCTCATCCAGCGCGTGGGCCGCGGCATCCGGCTCACCCCCGAAGGCGAGGTTCTGGCACAGCGGGCCAGGGAGATCGTCGGGCGGGTGGAGGCGGCCTCCGCCGAGATGGCCGCCCACGTCGGGCTCCGGGCCGGGCGGGTCCGGGTCGCCGGTTTCCAGACGGTCCTCAGCACGATCGTCCCCAAGGCGGCGGCCGAGCTGTCCGCGTCGTACCCCGGCATCGAACTGAACCTGGTCGACGTGCACCCGGTCGAGGGGCTGCGGATGTTGCGCGCCGGGCACGTCGACCTCGCCCTGGTGTTCCGGCACTCCGACACCCCGGATGAGGAGGAGGGCTTCCGGCTGACCCATCTGCTGGACGACCCGCTCTACCTGATCAGCCGCGAGCCAGGCCAGCGTCTGGAGGACCACCGCGACTCAGCCTGGGTCGGCGGGTGCGAGCGGTGCCGCGCGACGATGGTCGCCGCCTGCCGGCAAGCGGGCTTCACGCCGCGGATCGCGTACAGCAGTGACGACATGGTCGTGGTCCAGGCGCTCGTGGCGGCCGGCATGGGGGTCGCCACCCTGCCCGGGCTCGCACTCCAGGCGCACCGCACGCCGGGGGTGCACGCCACCGAGATCCCGGGCAACGCCCGGCACATCTTCGCCGTCACCTATGGCGAGCCGCCGGACCCGCCCGCGACCACCGCGCTGCTCAAGATCCTCAGGACGACCACATAGAGCATGATGACGACCCCCCGGGCCGCACTCTTGGCCCGCGATCCGTACCCACCTCAAGACCCCAGCCGGACCAGGGTTGGGCGGTGTCCGTCGTGTCTTGTCGCGCCCGACACCCCGACCGCAGACATCCGCATCGGCTATGCCCGCTGCTTGCGGGCGGATTGGCCGCGCTGATCTCCGCGTCGGCCGCCATCCACGCGGCGTGCCGCGCCCCGTCGTCGACCCGGATCGTCTCCGCCCGGCGTTCGGCCCGGCGGAGACGACCCGATGCGGCTGGTCTTATCCGTTGACCGACCCGTTCGTGCCACTTATCGCAAACATCCTTCTCCCGGCCCCCGCGGGCCTTACCATGATCGCGATCTGAACCCGTACAGCGAGGGACAGGACGGATCATGGCCGACAACGACCAGCACGCGGGCGACGCCATTGCCGGGCACGACCGGGAGAACGCCAGGATCGACACGAGCAAGCCGAGCATCGCCCGTGTCTACGACTTCTTCCTCGGCGGCAAGGACAACTTCGCCATCGACCGGCAGGTGGGCGAGGCGACGCTGCGGATCGCGCCGGACGCCCCCGCGGCAGGCCGGGCGAACCGCGCCTTCCTCCGGCGCGTCGTCCGCCACCTGGCGGCCGAGGCGGGCATCCGGCAGTTCCTCGACATCGGCTCGGGCCTGCCCACGCAGGGCAACGTGCACGAGGTGGCCCAGGCGGTCGCCCCGCGGGCTCGCGTCGTCTACGTCGACAACGACCCCATCGTGCTCGTGCACGGCCGGGCGCTGCTCGCCACGAACGGGAGCACCACGGTCGTCGAGGCCGACATCCGCGACCCGGAGGCGATCCTGGGGCACCCCGGGATCCGCGCGCTCATCGACTTCGACCAGCCGGTAGCCCTGCTGCTGTTCGCGATCCTCCACCACCTCAACGACCACGAGGACCCCCAGGGGATCGCCGCGCGCTTCCGCGACGCCCTGCCCTCCGGCAGCTATCTGGCGCTGTCCCACTTCCACAACCCGGGGCCGGGCATGCCCGAGGTGTCGGCGCAGGCGGCCTCGGCCGAGAAGCTGTTCAACGAGCACCTGGGCACGGGCCGGTGGCGCACCCGCGAGGAGATCCTCGCCTTCTTCGGCGACCTGCCGCTTCTCGAACCGGGCCTGGTGCCGCTCGCCGAGTGGCGGCCGGACCCCGACGAGTTCGTCGAACGCGGCATCACTTACCACACGTTCGTCGGCGGCGTGGCGCGCAAACCCTGAAACGTTCTTCGTGCGATAAACGTGACTTACGTCACTGCACAGCCGTACGGCCGAGAGGACGTCGTCGCAGGCAGCGGGCCATCCGGCGACGGAGCGGTGATCGGCCGTACGGTCACCCGGGCGGCGGTTCGGTTGACACCGGCGAGCAGCGACGGTGATGCTCGGAGATGGCTGCCCCTCTACAGGAAGGCGGCACCGACATGATGACCGTCAATGGGTCGTTCGAATCCGTGCTGGACAAGAAGAACCTGCTCTACCTCGACAAGCAACTGGTCGTACGCGCCTCCGGAGACGGCTCCGTACGGCTGATCGGGCAGATCGACCTCACCAACGGCGACGCGTTCGCCGACACCCTGCACAAGGAGTGGACGAGGCCGGGGACGGGAACCGTGGACGTCGCCGAGCTCCAGTTCATCGACCTCTACGGCCTGCGCGCCCTGGCCCTGCTGTCCGACATGCCCCTGGGCCGGCCGATCCGGCTGCACAACGTCAAGCCCGGCCTTCGCAAGCTGCTCACCCTGCTCGACTGGCCCGCCTTCACCATCGGGTGACTTCGCGGCCCGACGCGGGCCGCCCACCGCGCCGATCGCGGGCGGCGCGTTTCTCGCACTCCCGCGTTTCTCCTGCTCCGGATGGAGGAAAGGTATCCGAGGACGGTCGTAACGACCGTTATGACCAGCGCCTGAGCCTTCGTTCGGGTTCAGGCGAAATTCATCCGTGAGTTCCCCCCGACTCTCGCGAGGAGGGGTGATGAGGGATTTCCGGGCTCCCGTCTGCTGGAGAGCCGAATGTTCCTGAACCAGGTGCTCACGACGTCCGCGGCCCTGCTGCGCGGCGTGCTGCCCGAGCCGTTCCGGGACCTGCTGCCGAGCCCTCGCGAGGTGCACCTCTGCCCCGGCGGGTTGCGCATCGACCTGCGCGGGATCGGCCGGCCCGGCTCCGAGGCGGCGGCCGGCCGGCTGGAGGAGCGGCTTGAGTCCGTGCCCGGCGTCGAGCGCGCGGAGGTCAACGGCCGCATCGGCGGCGTCTTCGTCGCCTGCGACCCCGACCGGGTCGACCAGGACAAGCTGCTGGCCGTCACCGCGGAGCTCGACGAGCAGGAGGAGCACGCCCACGAGAGCCCCGTCCACCTCGTGGAGGAGCACCTGCGGGCGACCGTGCGGCTGACGGCCGGCGTCACCGGAATCGGGCTGATCTTCCTGGGCAAGGCGATCCGGGCCCCTCAGCTCCCGGCGGTCGTGCCCGCGTTGCTGCAACTGGCCCACGCCACGCCCGCGATCCGCGAGCAGCTCGACCACCGGCTGGGGCGCCGTCCCACCGACGCCCTGTTCACCACGGCCAGCCTCGTCACCCAGACCCTCACGCTCCGCCCCACCGCGCTGTTCGTGCAGGCCGTGGCGAACGTGGGGCGCTACATCGAGACCAGGGCCAGCCGGTACGCCTGGGAGGAGCTGGAGGAGCGGCTGGCCACGCGTCCGGGCGCCTACCACCACATCAGGGCGGAGGCCCGGCCGCGGCCAACCCACCTGCCGCACGGGCCGATCGAGCGCTACGCCGACGTGGTCGCCCCGATCAGCGCCGCCGCGTACGCCGTGACCCGGGTGCTCACGCGGGGCGAACGGGCCGTGTCCATCCTCATCTCCGCCACCCCCAGGGTCGCCGACCTCAGCCGGGAGGCGTTCGCGGGCGCCGTCAGCCGCGCGCTCGGCAAGCACGACACGGTCGTCTTCGACGCCGACTGCCTGCGCAAGATGGACCGCGTCGACACCGTCGTCCTGCACGCCGACGCGCTGACGACCGGCTCGTGGACGATCGACCGCGTCGAACCGCTGCGCGCGGGAGAGGACACCGACGAGCTGTACTCCCGGCTCTACTCCCTCATCGACTTCTCCGACCCCGGCCGCAGCCGGACCGTGGAGGGCTGGTCGGTCCGCCCGCTGCCGGACCCCGATTCCCTGCTCTCGGACGCCGCCCTCTGGCGATCGCGCGGGCTGCGGGCGGTGGAGGTGTCCAGGGACGGAACCCGGGTCGCGGTCGCCGGTCTCGCCCCGGAGATCGACGCCCTGGCCGTACCCGTCGTCGGCGCGGCCAAGGCGGCCGGAAGGGTCTTCCTGGCGGGCGGCGACGAGGGCGGCTACGAGGGCTTGGCGCAGCGCCTCGCGATCGGCCGGACGCTGCCCGGAGGCCCGGAACTCGCCGGGCACGTGCACGACCTGCAGGCGGCGGGCCACTGCGTGGCCGTCGTGTCCAGGGGGGCCCGGCAGGCGCTCGCCCAGGCCGACGTCGGTCTCGGGGTGGTCGATCCCGAGGCCGTCGAGCCAGGACGCATGGTGCCGTGGGACGCCGACATCGCCGGCGAGCTGCACGGCGTCCACCTGTTCCTGCGCTGCCTGCCCCGGGCGCGCGGCAACAGCGGGAACGCCGTACGGCTCGGCGCGGCCGGCGCGTGCGTCGGCACCCTGCTGGCCGTCGCGGGCCCGGGCGGCACCGCCCTGCGCCGGGCGCAGCTCGCCGGCGCCGCCGTCTCGCTGGCCGCCATCGTGCTCGGCGAGTGGGACGGGCGGAGCGCCGGCCGCATCCCCACCCCGCCCCGCGCCGACGCCACGCCGTGGCACGCCATGTCCGCGCGGGAAGTGCTCTCCCGGCTGCGTTCCTCCCCGGAGGGCATCGCCGAGCAGGAGGCGGGCAGGCGCCGCGCGGAGGCCGCGCCCGAGGTGGCGGAGGGGCCGCACTCGCTGGCCCAGGCCACGCTGGAGGAGCTGGCCAACCCGCTCACGCCCGCCCTCGCCACCGGCGCGGGCATCTCGGCCCTCGTCGGCTCGGCCCTCGACGCCGTGCTGATCAGCGGCGTCATGGTCATCAACGCGTTCCTCGGCGGCGTGCAGCGGTTCAAGGCCGACCGGGCGCTGCACCGCCTGACCGAGTCCACCGAGGTCCTCGTACGGCTGCGCCGCCCCGAGGGCGTCGTCGAGACGACGAAGGACGAGCTCGCGCCCGGCGACGTCATCGAGCTGCGCGCCGGGGACGCCGTGCCCGCGGACGCCCGCGTCATCAAGGCCGTGGGCCTGGAGGTGGACGAGTCCACGCTCACCGGCGAGTCCCAGCTCGTCGCCAAGACGGCCGCGCCCACCGTGGCGGCGGCCATCGCCGACCGCAGCTCGATGGTCTACCAGGGCACCTCGATCGCGGCGGGCAGCGGCCGTGCGGTGGTCGTCGCGACCGGTGAGATGACCGAGTCGGGGCGCAGCGCCAGGCTCGCGGGCGAGCCGGGCCCGCCGACCGGTGTCGAGCTGCGCCTGCGGGAGCTGAGCCGCCGAATCCTGCCGCTGTCGATCGCCTCGGGTGTGGTGCTGCTCCTCACCGACCTCCTGCGCGGACGGCCGCTGGCCGCGGCGCTCACGCCGGCCGTCAGCCTGACGGTCGCCGCCGTGCCCGAGGGGCTCCCGTTCGTCGCCACCGTGGCGGAGCTGGCCGCCGCACGGCGGCTGTCCAGGCGCGCCGCCCTGGTGCGCAACCCGTCCACGATCGAGGCCCTGGGGCGGGTCAACGTGCTGTGCTTCGACAAGACGGGCACGCTGACCGAGGGCCGCATCAGCCTGCGGCACCTGTCGGACGGGCGGGCGGGACGCCCCGTCGAGGAGGCCGACACCGGGCTGCGGCGCGTCCTCGCCGCAGCCGTCCGGGCCAGCCCCATGTCCGGCGGGGGACGGGTGATCGCCCACCCGACCGACCGCGCCGTGCTTGACGGCGCGCACCGGCTGGGCGTCACGCCCCAGGAAGGGTTCGAGAGCTGGGAACGTGTGGACGAGATGCCGTTCGAGCCGGGCCGGGGCTACCACGCCGTGCTCGGCCGCACCGAGCACGGGCACCTGCTCAGCGTGAAGGGCGCCCCCGAGATCGTGCTCACCCACTGCACCACCGTGCACCGCGACACCGGTCCGGTCGCCTGCGACGAGTCCGTACGCATGGAGCTGGAGCGCGAGGTGGAGCGGCTGGCCCGGCAGGGCTACCGCGTGCTCGCCGTCGCGCAGCGGCCCGCCTCCGACCGGCGCGACCTCGACGAGTCGCGCATCGAGGAGCTGTGCTTCCTCGGCTTCCTCGGCCTGGCCGACCCGGTCAGGTCGACGGCGGCGGAGAGCGTCAGGCGCCTCATCCGGGCCGGGGTGCGGATCGTCATGGTCACCGGCGACCACCCCAGCACCGCCGAGGCGATCGCGGTCGAGCTGAACGCGCTGAACGGCCAGCGCGTCATGACCGGCCCGGAGCTGGACGAGCTCGACGACGAGACGCTGACCAAGGTGCTGCCCGACGTCGCGGTCTTCGCCCGCACCACGCCCGCGCACAAGGCCAGGATCGTCACCTGCCTGCGCCGGGCCGGGGAGGTCGTCGCCGTCACCGGCGACGGCGCCAACGACGCACCCGCCATCCGCACCGCCGACGTGGGCATCGCCCTGGGGTCCCGCGCGACGCCCGCCGCGCGGGCCGCCGCCGACCTCGTCGTGACCGACGACCGCATCGAGACGATCGTGGACGCCATCGTCGAGGGCAGGGCGATGTGGACCTCGGTGCGCGACTCGCTGAGCATCCTCCTCGGCGGCAACGTCGGCGAGATCGCGTTCACCGTGGGGACCAACCTGCTGGCCGGCGGCAGCGCGCTCAACGCCCGGCAGCTCCTGCTGGTCAACCTCCTCACCGACATGGTGCCGGCCATGGCGGTCGCCGTACGGCCGCCCGCCTCGACCGATCCGGACAAGCTGCTCGCCGAGGGACCCGAGGCGTCGCTGGGCGCGTCGCTGACCCGCGACATCTACCTGCGCGCCGCGGTCACGACGGCGGCGGCGACGGCCGCGTGGATCCTGGGACGCATGACCGGCACCCGCGGGCGGGCGAACACCATCGGCCTGGTCGCGCTCGTGTCCGCGCAGCTCCTGCAGACGCTCGCGGGCGGCGGCCGGGACAGGATCGTCGTGCTCGCGTCGCTGTCGTCGCTGGCCGTCCTGTGGCTCATCGTCACGGTGCCGGGAGTCAGCGCGGTCTTCGGCTGCCGCCCGCTCGGCCCCGCGGGCTGGGTCATCGGGCTGGGCAGCGCGGCCGCCGCCACTCTGGTGGGGATGCTCGTGCAGCGCCCGGTCAGGGAGGCGACGACCCGCGCCGAGGCCGAACGCCGCAGGACCGCGGCCCACCTGCCCGTACCGGCCTGACCGCGCCACCCCCGGCCACGGCTTCCGTCACCCGCCGGCCCCGGCGTGTCTCCGGGAGCCCCGCGCCGCATGGACGTGCCGGTTGAAAATCCGTCAAGTTCGGGAATTGACAGAAGAATGCCAGCGGCGGACATCTTGCTGAGCCGCCTCCGCCTGGTTGCCCCGTCTTTCTTTTCGCACTGTTGAGGGTGGGAGGAAACCACGAGGAGGAAGTCAGGAAAATGACACACACAGTCACGCCAACGGCACGCCCCAACGTCGCCGAGGAACTTTCCATCGTCCCTTCTCCACGGCAGGGCGGGCGGCCCGGGCGGCAGCACACCAATCACCGCGGGTCCACCCGGCCCTTTATCGCCCTCGCCACCGACGAGCCGGGAGTTCGCGGCCTTTTCCGGTTCCGCCCGGAGGCCGCGCTGCCGTTGAACCAACTGGTGGACGTCCTGTTACGCGGGGACAGCACGCTCGGCCGCGGAGAACGAGAATTGATCGCCGCCTACGTTTCCGCGCTGAACCGCTGCCGATTCTGTTTCCACACGCACGCCGCGTTCGCCGCCGTACGACTGCCCGAGGGGATGGACCTGGTCGATCGGGTGCTCGCCGACCTCGACACGGCGCCGGTGACGCCGAAGATACGGGCGCTGCTGCGCATCGCGGCCTCCGTACAGCGCGGTGGCAGGGAGGTGACCGAGGAACAGGTCGCCACCGCCCGCGCCGAAGGCGCCACCGACCTGGAGATCCACGACACCGTCCTCATCGCCGCCGCCTTCTGCATGTTCAACCGGTACGTCGACGGCCTCGGCACGGTGGCCTCCGACGACCCGGAGCACTACCTCGAACGCGCCAGGCTCACCCAGGGATACGTGGCGGTGCTGGCCGAGGCCCTGGCGGCGGGTTGAGGGTGGGGCGGCCGGGCCGGTTCCGCCCGGCCCGGCCGCCCCGCCACCAGACGACGTCAGGCGGAGAACTCGTCGAAGAGATAGGGGTCGTAGGGGTAGCTCCAGCGTTCGGTGATCTTCCCGTCGGCCACGCGGAACACCTGGACGCCGTGGTCGTCGAGGCGGCGGTCGCCGCGCTCGCCGCGGACGCGGACCAGCGCGGCGACCCTGTCGTCTCCGACGAGGAATGATTCCGGCTCGTATGCCAGCGTGTTTTCGGACAATTCACCGAGCCGGGTGAGATAGTTCACCACCTCGTCCTTACCGCGATACGCGCCGGCCAGAGCGCCGCGGCCCGGGACGTGAAATACCACATCGTCGGCGAGCAGGGTACCCCTGAGGTAATCGAGGTCTCCCTTGGCCAGGGCGTCGTAGCTCTCCCGCACCACGATCACATTGGGGTGTTCCGACATTACGCACCCTCCGTATTGGGGTCGTCTTATTCGGGTGATTGCGCCGGCGCCGCGCCTCGATCAGTGTCAGCGAACATCGCGGCGAGAACGGACTAACCACAAGGTTAGATTGCGCTAACCCCACCAGGAAAACGGCCCGGACCTGGCGATTCTTCGACACACCCGAATCGCCCGTTGACATGGAAGCACGAGGGTAAGGATCATGTGTATTCGGCGGGCGTTTCATCCGCAAGACCGCCGGAAATCGTCATTCGACCGGCCCGGAATGGTCCTGATCCCCGCCGTCCCTGTCTGTCACTTCCCGCCCGCCAGTACGAGGAGTGAGGATGCCCCATATCACCCTGCCCACCGACGAGCCCGGCATCGTCGGCCTGTTCGGCTACCGGCCGGAGACCGCCGGGCCGTTGAACGCGCTGGCGGAGGTGCTGCTGCGCGCGGACAGCACGCTGACCAGGGGGGAGCGCGAGCTGATCGCGACCTACGTCTCGTCGCTCAACCAGTGCCGGTTCTGCGCCTCCTCTCACGCCGCGTTCGCCGCCGCGCAGCTGCCCGAGGGGATGGACCTGGTCGATCGGGTGCTCGCCGACCTCGACACGGCGCCGGTGACGCCGAAGATACGGGC